>NZ_SMKY01000014.1 GCF_004349235.1 Actinomadura darangshiensis
GCGTTGGTGTTGCCTCGGGGGACGGCCGGCATGACTGAGGCGTCCACTACGCGGAGGGCCTCTACGCCGCGGACGCGCAGTTCCGCGTCGCAGACGGAGTCGCCGGTACCCATCGCGCAGGTGCTCGTGGGGTGGAACAGCGTCGCGGTCTCGCGGCGGACGAAGCCGATGACGGCCTCGTCCGACTCGACCTGCTCGCCGGGCGCCCACTCGCCGCCGATCAGGGACGAGAGCGGGCCGGACGCGGCGATCTCGCGGGCCTGCCGGACGCCGGCGACCAGGATGTCCAGGTCGGCCTTGTCCGCGAGGTAGGCGGGGTCGATCAGCGGCTTGGCGTGGGGGCTGGCGGAGCGGAGGGTGAGCGCGCCGCGGCTCGCGATGGCCACCGCGGTGACCATGACCGACAGGAGCCGGTCGGACGACTCGGTGAGGCCCTGGTTCACGAACGGGGTCGGGAGGACGTGGTACTGGAGGTCGGGCGCGGGGAGGCCCTCGACCGTCCGG
Source organism: Actinomadura darangshiensis (assembly GCF_004349235.1). Taxonomy (GTDB): domain Bacteria; phylum Actinomycetota; class Actinomycetes; order Streptosporangiales; family Streptosporangiaceae; genus Spirillospora; species Spirillospora darangshiensis. Next base: position 505 of record NZ_SMKY01000014.1, read on the forward strand.
ACGAAGCCGCCGGCCTCGGCGACGTTCGAGGCGTAGGGGCCGCGCGCCAGGGCCTGGTAGAGGGCGAAGGAGCGGGCGTTCGCCAGTTCCCACAGGGGCTTCGTGCGGGGGGTCGCGAACATGACGTTCACGAACGGGTGGTCCTGGAGCCGCCGGCCGACCGGGGAGTCGGCGACGACGTCGATGCCCAGCGAGCGCAGGTGGTCGGCCGGGCCGATGCCCGAGAGCATGAGCAGCTGCGGGCTGTTGACCGCGCCGCCGGAGAGGATCACCTCTGCTTCGGCGCGGGCCGAGTGGGTCTCGCCGCGCGCCTCGTAGTGGACGCCGACGGCGCGGCCGTCCTCGATCACGACGCGGGTGGCGAGGGCGTCGGTGACGACCGTCAGGTTCGGCCGGTTCTCGATCGGGTGCAGGTAGCCGGCGGCGGTCGACCAGCGCTTCCCGCGCTTGTGGGTGACCTGGTAGAAGCCGACGCCGTCCTGGTCGGCGCCGTTGAAGTCGGGGTTGGCGGCGAGCCCGTACGCCTTGGCCGACTGCACCCACGCCCGGGTCAGCGGGTGCCGGTAGCGCAGGTCCTCGACGCGCAGCGGGCCGCCGACGCCGTGGTAGGGCAGCTCGCCGCGCTGCTGGTCCTCGGCGCGGCGGAAGTAGGGCAGCAGGTCCTCGTAGCCCCAGCCGTCGCAGCCGTAGGAGTCGCGCCAGGTGTCGTAGTCGTAGCGGGCCCCGCGGATGTAGATCATCGCGTTGGTGGACGAGCTGCCGCCGAGCGTCCGCCCCCGCGGCCAGTACACGCTGCGGCCCGCCGCGTGCTCCTGCGGGACGGTCGCGTAGTCCCAGTCGTACGGGCCCTTGATCAGCGCGGCCACGGCGGCCGGGATGTGGATCTCCGGGGCGTCGTCGGGCGGGCCCGCCTCCAGCAGCAGGACCTTGGCGGAGGGGTCCTCGGTGAGCCGGGCGGCGAGCACGCAGCCCGCGCTGCCCGCTCCCACGATGATGTAGTCGTACACGGCGGCCTCCCGGGTGTTTCCGAAACACTACCGAACGGGCTTCTACCAGTGGCACGGCTAGGGTGCTGCGTATGGCGAAGAACAGGGACACCCCCGTCGTCCTCTCCCGGATCTACACCCGTACCGGCGACGACGGCAGCACCGCACTGGGCGACGCGTCCCGGACGTCCAAGACCGACCCGCGCCTCGCCGCCTACGCCGACGTCGAGGAGGCCAACGCCGCGATCGGCGCGGCCCTCGCGCTCGGTTCCCTGCCGGACGACCTCGTCGCGCTGCTGACCGGCGTCCAGAACGACATGTTCGACGTGGGCGCCGACCTGTGCGCGCCCGTCGTCGCCGACCCGCAGTACCCGCCGCTGCGCGTCGAGGCGCCCTACATCGAGCGGCTGGAGGCGGCCTGCGACGAGCACAACGCCGATCTTCCGACGCTGCGCAGCTTCATCCTCCCCGGCGGGACGCCCGGCGGCGCGCTCCTGCACATCGCCCGGACGGTGACGCGGCGCGCCGAGAGGTCCGCGTGGGCGGCGGTCGAGGCGCACGGGAACGCCGATGAGGGTACGGAGGGCGGGGTGAACCCGCTGACCGCCAAGTACCTCAACCGCCTGTCCGACCTGCTGTTCATCCTCTGCCGCGTCGCCAACGCCGAGCACGGCGACGTGCTCTGGAAGCCCGGCGGCGAGCGCTGAACCGGGCCGGGGTGGGGCTAACCCCACCCCCGGATGACCGGCTCCCCTCCTGGTGGCACCGCCGCGCCTGGAGCAGGCTTGTCCTGTACAGACGGGCGAGACCGGGAGTGACCACGTGAGGACCCTGACAGTCACGGCCGTCGCGGCGGCGGCCGCGGCGGCACTGGCCGGCTGCGGCAACCTGACCGTCGGCAGGCACCACGCGGACCGCTCCTACACCGCGCCCGCCGGCGTCACCACGCTGAAGGTCAAGACGCACGGGAGCCGGGTCGAGGTCACCGCGGCCGACGTCCCGAGCATCAAGGTCAGCGAGCGGCTGCGCTGGACGAACGAGAAGAACAAGCCGAAGGCGCTGCACTCCACCGAGGGGAACACGCTGACGCTGTCGTCCAAGTGCGGCACCCAGGTGATCGGGTTCAGCTCGTGCGGGGTCTCCTACAAGGTCCAGGTGCCGCGGAGCACGCCCGTGGAGGTCGAGGACCGGGACGGCGCGATCGTCGCGACCGGGCTCAGCGGTGCCGTGAAGCTGCACAGCGACAACGGCTCCGTCCGGGCGACCGGCCTGCACGCCAGCACGGCGTCGATCACCTCCAACGACGGCTCGCTGCGCATCTCGGGCCACGTCACGACCGCGAACGTGCGCAGCGCCAACGGCTCCGTCGACGCGACCGGGCTCACCGCGGACACGCTGACCGCCCGGTCCCGCGACGGCCGGATCAAGGTGAGCGGACGGATCACCACCGCCGACCTCGGCACCGCCAACGGCTCGATCGACGCCCGCGGGCTGACCGCCGACCGGCTCACGGCGAACACCAGGGACGGCGGAATCGCGCTCGGCTTCGACGCGCCGCCCGCGAACGTGAAGGCCGTCACCCAGAACGGTTCGATCCGCCTGCGCCTCCCGAGCGGGGAGGGCTACGCCATCGAGGCGTCCGCCAGCAACGGCTCCAAGCGGATCGACAGCGCCGTCCACCAGGACTCCGGCTCCAAGCGCCACATCGACCTCGCCACCCGCGACGGCGGCATCACCGTCAAACCGGCCGACTAGCCAGCGGCTAGCGGAGTAGGTACGGGCCTTGCCAGAGGGGGGTGTAGGTCGGATCCTGCGCGAGGTCGAGGCGGGCGCCGCCGTTGACGGCAACCGTCGTCTGGGCCAGGTGCTGGATGACGTGCGCGACGCCGTCGGCGTTGCCGTCCAGCAGCTTGAGGTTGACGTTCTTCAGCCGGTCGCACTTGGCGTGGTAGCACGCGTCGTAGGCCTTGCCGGCCTTCCCGCCGAACGCCTTCGCCTCCGCGGCCGTCTTCAGGTCCTCGGCGCCGGTGTCGATCCCGCCGGACGGAATGCCCTTCTCGATGAACGGGCCGTAGTCGGACCGCCCGTTGAACTCGCTCTCCGTCGTCGGCAGCTTGCGGCCCTTGAAGTAGTCCTGGAACATCTTCTCGATCGCCCCCGAACCGGCCGGCGCGCGCGTGCCGGTGCCGGTCGAGTGGTCGCCGTCGTAGACGCCGCGGGTGCCGTTCGGCGAGCCGAGCATGTCGAAGTTCAGGTTCAGCGCGATCCGCCCGCGCTGCGCCTCCGACAGGGAGTCCACGTAGTGCGCGGACCCCCGCAGGCCCTCCTCCTCGGCACCCCACCAGGCGAAACGCACCCGGTTGCGGAGGTCGCTCTTGCCCAGCTCCTTGATCTTGGTGGCGACGGCGAGCAGCGCGGCGGCGCCGGTGCCGTTGTCGTTGATGCCCGGCCCGGCCGGGACGCTGTCCAAGTGCGCACCGGCCAGCACCACGTTGTCGGCCCGCCCGCGCTCGGTGTCGGCGATGACGTTGGACGACTTCTTCTTCCCGTGCACGGTGTCGGTCTTCACCCGCAGCTTCAGGCCGCCCTTCTTCGCGGCCTTCGCCAGCTCGGCGCCCACCGCGTGGCTCGGCCCGAGGGCCGGGAGCGCGACCGGCTTGGACAGCGTCCCGTTCACCGGCCCCTTCTCCCCCGCCTTGTTGAAGATCAGCACAGCGGACGCGCCCGCTGCCTTCGCCTTCGCCGCCTTCGTCGCGAAGGTGCAGGTCCCCCGCTGGAGGAGGGCGATCGACCCCTTCGTGAAGCCCTTGAAGTCCGCCTTCTCGCAGCCGCTCGTCCCGTCCCCCTTCGCGGGGATGTCCACGGCGACGACGGGCGCCGTCACATCGCCGGACCCCGAGTACGCGAGCGTGAGGAAGTCCTTCTCCAGCTTGTAGGACGCCTTGGACGGCGCCGTCCGCGCGAGCGCCGCGTGCGACCGCTCACGCCAGTACGGGTAGGTGAACTTCTGCACCTTCGGGGTCAGGCCGGCCTTCCGCAGCCGCCCGACGACGTACCGCACGGACACGTCGTAGCCCGCGCTCCCCGCCGCACGGTCACCGCCGTTGAAGTCGGCGATCTCCTGGAACGCGGCCAGATGCGCCTTCATGTCCTTGACCGTGACCAGCTTGGCGAGGTCGGGACGGGCGGGTGCGGCACCGGCCGCCGGCACGAAGCCGGCCACGGCGGCGGGCAGGACGAGGACGGGCAGCGCCGCGAAGGCGACGATGACGGGCTTGCGCACGTGCACTCCAGCGGATGCGGTAGGCAGCGGACCAGCGCGATCATCACCCCCGCCGCCCCCGCCCGAAAGCAGCGGCGCCGCGGCCGTGCCGAATCCAGACCGAACCCTTACCGGCCCATTCCGGAGCCGTTCACTCTGGCGGGTGCAGGTCCACCGGGAAGCCGGGCGGGGCCGCCTCCAGCCACGCCAGGAAGCCGGTCAGCGCCGCCGCGCCCATCGCCAGCTCCACCGTCACGTCCCCGTCCTTGACCTCGATGACGGTCACGTCCGGCAGCAGGCCCTCCGCCTCCTCCCGGTCCGGGGTGCGCCGGTTGGACACGACGAGGCCCCGGCGGTGGATCACCTGCCGGGGCCGTCCGCGGAAACCGAACACGCGGTGCCAGTGCAGCTCGTCGCCCTTGTAGCGGCCGATACCGAGCCGCCACACCCCGGGGGCTCCGCCCTCCAGGGCCAGTTCCCGCAGGCTGCACTCCACGGTGCCGCCGCCGCGCGTGAACAGCCAGCGGCGCACCGCCATGGACACGAACAGCAGCGCCGCCACCAGGACGAGCGCGGCGAGCACCCCGCCCACGTCCAGTGCCAGGTGCTCGCCCAAATCCCCCGCCGTCCGTCAGTGCCGCCGCGCCCGGCGCCTAGACCTCGATGCCCGCCGCGCGCAGCCGCGCCCGGGCCCGCCGCTCGGGCGTCGCGTCCTCGGCCGAGAGCGGGAGCGCCGCGTCCAGCGCCCGCTTGGCGTCGTCCACGTCGATCTCGTCGCCCCGCTCGACCTGCTCCGCCAGCACCGACACCTCGTCGGCGGCGACGGAGAAGAACCCGTTGCCGACCGCCGCCAGCACCGGCTCGCCGCCGTCCGCCGGCTCGATCTTCACCACGCTGCCGTCCAGGAGGATGCCCAGCACCGGGGCGTGGCCCGGCAGGATGCCGAGCGAGCCCTCGATGGTCTGGGCGACCACCGTCTTGGCCTCGCCGGACCAGATCTCGCGCTCCGGCGAGACCAGCCCGACCTTCAGGGTTGCCACGTCTGCCTCCTCCAAGTACGGCGGGGACCGCCCCGGGCGCGCGGCCCGGAGGCGGCCCCGCCGGAGCGGACTACTTCTCCAGCTCCCTGGCCTTCTTCTCGACGTCCTCGATGCCACCGCACATGAAGAACGCCTGCTCGGGGAGGTGGTCGTACTTGCCCTCCGCGAGCGCCTTGAAGGAGGCGATCGTCTCGTCCTTCGGCACCGTCTCACCGGGCTGGCCGGTGAACTGCTCGGCCACGTACATCGGGTGCGACAGGAAGCGCTCGATGCGCCGCGCCCGCTGGACGGTGACCTTGTCCTCCTCGGACAGCTCGTCGATGCCGAGGATCGCGATGATGTCCTGCAGCTCCTTGTACTTCTGCAGGATCCGCTTCACCTCCTGCGCGACCGAGTAGTGCTCGTTCCCCAGGATCAGCGGGTCCATGATCCGCGAGGTGGAGTCGAGCGGGTCGACCGCCGGGAAGATGCCCTTCTCGGAGATGCTCCGCGCCAGCGTCGTGGTGGCGTCCAGGTGCGCGAACGTGGTGTGCGGCGCCGGGTCGGTGATGTCGTCCGCGGGCACGTAGATCGCCTGCATCGAGGTGATCGAGTTGCCGCGCGTCGAGGTGATCCGCTCCTGCAGCACGCCCATCTCGTCGGCCAGCGTCGGCTGGTACCCCACCGCGGACGGCATGCGCCCGAGCAGCGTGGAGACCTCCGAGCCGGCCTGCGTGAACCGGAAGATGTTGTCGATGAACAGCAGCACGTCCTGGTTCTGGACGTCGCGGAAGTACTCCGCCATCGTCAGCGCGGACAGCGCCACCCGCAGCCGGGTGCCCGGCGGCTCGTCCATCTGGCCGAACACCATCGCGGTGTCCTTGAGGACGTCCGCCTCCGCCATCTCCACCCAGAGGTCGTTGCCCTCGCGGGTGCGCTCGCCGACGCCGGCGAACACCGAGGTGCCGCCGAAGTTGCGGGCGACACGGCGGATCATCTCCTGGATGAGGACGGTCTTGCCCACACCCGCGCCGCCGAACAGGCCGATCTTGCCGCCCTGCACGTACGGGCACAGCAGGTCGATGACCTTGATGCCGGTCTCCAGCATCTCGGTCTTGGACTCCAGCTGGTCGAACGCCGGAGCGCTGCGGTGGATCCCCCAGCGCTCGTTGACCTCCAGCGACGCCGTCGGGACGTCCAGCGCCTCGCCGAGGGCGTTCCACACGTGGCCCTTGGTGATGTCGCCGACCGGCACCGCGATCGACTGGCCCGAGTCGGTCACCGGAGCACCGCGCACCAGGCCGTCCGTCGGCTGCATGGAGATCGCCCTGACCATGTTGTCGCCGAGGTGCTGGGCGACCTCGAACGTCAGGGTCTTCTCGTCGCCGCCCAGGGTGACCTGCGCGTTGAGGGCGTTGTAGATCTCCGGGATGGCGTCGGCGGGGAACTCCACGTCGACGACCGGGCCGATGACGCGTGCGACGCGCCCGGTCGCGGTCGCCGTCTCTACCTGAGCAGTCATTGTCACTCCCCGCCAGACTCGGCGAGCGCGTCAGCGCCACCGACGATCTCGCTGATTTCCTGGGTGATCGCCGCCTGCCGCGCCTGGTTCATCTGGCGCGTGTAGACACCGATCAGTTCGTTGGCATTGTCGGTCGCCGACTTCATGGCCCGCCGGACGGACGCCTGGAACGACGCCGCCGACTGCAGCATCATGTGGAAGATGCGGCTCTCGATGTAGTTCGGCAGGAGAAGGTCGAGCGCGGCCTGCGCGGACGGCTCGAACTCGTACGCCGGCGGGACCGCGGAGCTCTCGGTCTCCTCGATCTCCAGCGGCACCAGCCTGGCCACCCGGACCGCCTGGGTCAGCATCGAGACGAACTCGGTGTAGACCACGTGGATCTCCCCGACCCCGCCCTCGGCGTCGGTCTTGAGGAAGTCCTCGGTCAGCCGCCGCCCGACGCTCTCGGCGTTGCCGAACTTCGGACGGTCGCTGAACCCGTTCCAGGTCTCGGCGACCTCCCGGCCCCGGAACCGGTACCAGACGATGCCCTTGGTGCCGACGACGTACGGGACCGGCTCGCGGCCCTCGTCCCGCAGCTTCCTGATCAGCGCCTCGGCCTCGCGGATGACGTTGGCGTTGTAGGCGCCGCAGAACCCGCGGTCACTCGTGACGATCAGGACGGCGCTGCGGTTGTCGGTCGGCTGCTCGGCGAGGAGCGGGTGGTCGACCCCGACGTGGTGGGTCACCAGCGCGGTCAGGGCCTGCGTGATCTGGTCGGCGTACGGCTTGGACGCCGCCACCGCCTGCTGGGCCTTGACGATCCGCGACGTGGCGATCATCTCCTGGGCGCGCGTGATCTTGGCGGTCGACTTGACCGTCTTGATCCGCTGCCGGAGCTGGCGTACCTGTGCGGGCATGGCCGTCAGCCCTTCTTGACGCGGGTGATCGTCTCCTGTTTGACGTCCTCCTCGTCGATCGCCTCGACGGGCTCCTCGGCCAGCAGCTCGCCCTCGCTGGTCTGGAAGCCCTTCTTGAACTCCGTGACGGCGTTCTTGAGGCTCGTGAGTCCGTCGTCGGAGAGCTTGCCCGTCTCCCGGATGGAGGCCAGCAGCCCGGCCTCTTCGCGCTCGACGTAGTCGAGGAACTCGCGCTCGAAGCGGCGGATGTCGGCGACCGGGACCTCGTCCAGCTCGCCGGACGTGCCCGCCCACACCGACACGACCTCCTGCTCGACCGGGAAGGGGCTGCCCTGCGGCTGCTTCAGCAGCTCGACCAGGCGCACGCCGCGGTCCAGCTGGGACCGCGAGGCGGCGTCCAGGTCGGACGCGAACGCCGCGAACGCCTCCAGGTCGCGGAACTGCGACAGCGCCAGGCGCAGCGTTCCGGCGACCGTCTTCATCGCCTTGATCTGCGCGTCGCCGCCGACCCGGGACACCGAGATGCCGACGTTGATCGCCGGCCGGACGCCCTGGTTGAACAGGTCCGACTCCAGGAAGCACTGCCCGTCGGTGATGGAGATGACGTTCGTCGGAATGTAGGCCGACACGTCGTTGCCCTTGGTCTCGATGATCGGCAGACCCGTCATCGAACCGGCGCCCAGGTCGTCCGACAGCTTCGCGCAGCGCTCCAGCAGCCGCGAGTGCAGGTAGAAGACGTCACCGGGGTAGGCCTCGCGGCCCGGCGGGCGGCGCAGCAGCAGCGACACCGCGCGGTAGGCCTCGGCCTGCTTCGACAGGTCGTCGAAGATGATCAGGACGTGCTTGCCCTGGTACATCCAGTGCTGGCCGATCGCGGACCCGGTGTAGGGGGCGATGTACTTGTAGCCCGCCGGCTCGGACGCGGGGGCCGCCACGATGGTGGTGTACTCCAGCGCGCCGGCCTCGTCCAGGGAGCGGCGGACGTTGGCGATCGTGGAGCCCTTCTGGCCGATCGCGACGTAGATGCAGCGGACCTGCCTGCTCTCGTCGCCGGACTCCCAGTTCTCCTTCTGGTTGATGATGGTGTCCACGGCGACGGTCGTCTTGCCCGTCTGCCGGTCACCGATGATCAGCTGCCGCTGGCCGCGGCCGATCGGCGTCATCGCGTCGATGGCCTTGATGCCGGTCTGCAGCGGCTCGCTCACCGACTGCCGCTGCACGACCGTGGGGGCCTGCAGTTCGAGCGCGCGGCGCTCGGTGGTCTCGATCGGGCCCTTGCCGTCCAGCGGGTTGCCCAGCGCGTCCACGACGCGGCCGAGGAAGCCGTCGCCGACGGGGACCGAGAGGACCTCGCCGGTCCGGCGGGCCTTCTGGCCCTCCTCGATCTTGCTGAAGTCACCCAGGACAACGGCGCCGATCTCGCGGACGTCCAGGTTCAGAGCCAGGCCACGGGTGCCGTCCTCGAACTCGATGAGTTCGTTCGCCATCGCGGACGGCAGGCCCTCGATGTGGGCGATGCCGTCGCCGGAATCGACGACGGTGCCGACCTCTTCGCGCGCGGCGGCATCGGGCTCGTACGACTGGACGAAGCGCTCCAGCGCGGTCCGGATCTCGTCCGGACGGATCGTCAGCTCCGCCATGATTCCTTCCTTGCTCCCTAAAAGGTCAGCTCTGCCGGCGTCAGCCGGTGCCGAGCCGCCGGCGGAGGTCGTCCAGCCGTCCGGCGATCGTGCCGTCGATGATCTCGTCCCCGATCTCGACCGACAGTCCGCCGATCGCCGTGGGGTCGAGCTCGATGTTCAGGTGTACTTCGTGGCCGTAGGCGGCGGCGAGCACCGCGGCGAGCCGGGTCCGCTGCTGCGCCGACAGCGCGGCCGGCGTCCGGACGAGGGCGACCAGCCGCTGCCGGCGCTGGGCGACGAGCTTGCCGTAGCCGGCGAGCCCGCCTTCCAGGCTACGTCCTCGCGGACGCAGCACCAGCTCGGTGATCAGCGTCAGCGCCGCCGGGGTCACCTTGCCGTCCAGCAGCGCGGTGACCACGCCGAGCTTGCGGTCGTCCGGCAGCCCCGGGGCGGCGAGGGCACCGCGCAGCGCGGCCTCCCCCTCGATGACCCGGGAGAACCGGAACAGCTCGTCCTCGAGATCGTCGATCCTGCCGTCGGCCTCGGCGCGGGCGGCCTCGGCGGTGACCGCGAGGGCCTCCAGCGCGTCCGACAGCTCCGAGGGCTTCGTCCAGCGCAGCCGGACGACGTCGCCGACCAGCCCGAGAGCGGCCGGCGACACCTTGCCCTCCAGCAGGATCTGGACGAGCTGCGCCTTGTCGGCACCGTCCCGCGAGGGGTCGGAGACCGCCCGCCGCAGGCCGTGCTCGCGGTCGATCAGGTGCAGCACCGCGAACAGGTCGCCACCGAGCGCGGCCAGGTCGGCGGACGGGATGACCGCCTCCAGCCGCTCCCTTGCCGCGGCCAGCGACGCCCTGCTCACCGCTCCCGTGATGGTCATGGCGCCGCCCGGTCTGGACTGAGGAGCGAGGTACGAGCGACGAGGGAAGACCGGGCGTTAAAGCGCCATGGCCCGTCGTGCCGGAGGCGCGACATCAAGTAGGTCATGATTGAACCTGCTCCTGCGTGCGAGCGCGGCTTTCGAGCTCCTCGAGGAACCGGTCGACGACCCGGCTCTGCCGTGCGCCGTCCTCAAGGGACTCGCCCACGACACGGCCGGCCAGCTCGACCGACATGGTGCCGATCTCGGCGCGCAGCGACTGCAGCGCCTGCTGCCGCTCCGCCTCGATCTGCTTCTTGGCGTCCTCGACGATCTTGCGCGCCTCGGCCTGGGCCTTCTCCTTGGCCTCGGCGATGATCTGCGCGCCCTGCTCTTCGGCCTTGCGCCGCTCGTTGGACGCCTCGACCGCGGCCGCCTTCTGCTGCGCCTTGTACTGGTCGAGGACCTGCTGCGCCTCTTTCTGCGCCTCCTCGGCCCGCACCAGGCCGCCCTCGATCGCCTCGGTCCGCTCCGCCAGCGTCTTCTGCAGCCGCGGGACGAGGATCCGGCCAAGGACGATCATGACGACGGCGAACGAGAAGATGCCGACGACCAGCTCGAACGGGTGCGGGATGAGAGGGTTGTTGGCCTCCTCCGCCGCCAGGACGGAAGCTGCTCGGATCATGTCTGCAGCCCTTCCTCAGATGGACCCGCGGTCAGATGCTCTGGAAGATGAAGGGCGCGACCAGACCGATCAGTGCGAGGGCCTCGGTGAGGACGAAGCCCAGCAGCATGTTGGTGCGGATCACGCCGGTCAGCTCCGGCTGGCGGGCGATGGCGTTCACGCCCTGGCCGAAGATGATGCCGATGCCGATGCCCGGGCCGATGGCCGCGAGGCCGTACCCGATCGAGGTGACGTTACCTTCGACGGCGGCGAGGACTCCCGTCATGGGTTCATTCCTTTTCTGTCGGCCGGCAGAGTCTCCGCCGGTCTGGGCTAGCGAGGTTGTCGGAGGGGGCCGGGGTGCCGGAGCACCGCGGCCAGGGGCTCGGTGGTCGGGACTCAGTGTTCCGCTTCGAGGCCGCTCTGGATGTACATGGCGGCGAGCATCGCGAACAGGAACGCCTGCAGGAACTGGATCAGCAGCTCCAGCGCCGTGAGGATGATCGTGACGAGCACGCCGACGAGGCCGACCCCGAATCCGGCGGCGGTGGGCTTCTCGAACAGGAACCAGAAGCCGACCAGGCTGAAGAACGCCAGGATCATGTGGCCCGCGAACATGTTCGCGAAGAGCCGGACCGCGTGGGTGAACGGGGCGATGAGGAACGTCGAGAGGTACTCGATGGGCACCAGCAGGAAGTAGACCGGCAGCGGCAGGCCCTTGGGGATCATGTTGGTGAAGTACTTGACCGGTCCCTGGCGCCGCAGGCCCAGGTACACCTTCACGAAGTAGACGAACAGCGCCAGGACCGCCGGGAAGGCGATGTGCGACGCGATCGGGAACTGGATGATCGGGACGACCGCGAACATGTTCCAGAACCAGATCAGGAAGAACAGCGACATCAGCATCGGCATCCACCGGTCGGTGTTCTTGCCGAGGAACGGACGCGCGATCTCGTCCCGGACGAACATGTAGCCGATCTCGCCGATGTTCTGCGCGCCCCGCGGCACCAGCTTCGGCTTGGCGAACGCCCACCAGAAGAAGGCGCAGACGACGACCGAGGCGAAGACCGCGAACACCACGGGCTTGGTGAGCCACTCGGGGCCGCCGGCGAACAGGGGCGGGAAGTCGAACAGTTCCAGTCCCGGGGCCTGGAACTCATCTCCCCCGGAGGCGAGGACCGTCAGCGCGTTCACGCGGCGTTCCCTTCATCAATGTGGTGATGTATCACGAAGGCTTCCTCGGCGGGTTCCTCTGCGGGGCCGCTCAGGAGGAGTGGCGACCGAACTTCAGGTAGACCAGGTAGACGGCGAGCCCGGCACCGATGACCAGGCCGACGGGGATCAGCCAGGTCTGGTGCGTCCATTCGGACAGCAGCCACCCGATGCCGCCCCAGATGATCATCCCGGAGAGGAGGTAGCTGGGCGCGGACCAGGCGACGTCGGCGAATTCCCGTTGGCCGTCCTCCGGCCGAGGCTTCTGCTCGCTCATCGCGCTCCGGACGATAGCAGGCCACCCACGCGGTGGTCATATTGGAGTAGTCCCTGGGCGCCGGTACCCGTCGCGGGGCCTTCATCACGGGCTCCGGTCGAGGGCGTCGGCGGCCTTCCGCTTCCCGGTTCCGGGGTTCTCGGGTTCGTCGATGTAGGGCCTGCGCTGCATGACGACGCGGAACTCGCACGCGATCCACAGCAGCGCGAGGCCGATGACCGTCCAGCCGAAGACCTTGGTGTCCCAGATCGAGACCCTGTCCATGACCGTGACCAGCACCATCACCGCGAGGATCTTCACGACGTAGCTCGCGAGGGCGCCCAGCATCATGGTCTGGGCCGAGTACTTGGCGGCCCAGGAGACCACCAGGGCGCTCACCGAGAAGAAGGCGATCACCACGACGGAGGCCGTCGCCGCCGCGAGGGCGCCCTGGGCGCCGGCGGCCAGCAGGCCGATGAGTACGGCGCCCACCCCGACGACCGCGGTCGGGATCGCGGCGCCGCGGAGCATCCGGGCGTCGGAGGTTTGCATGAGGGCTCCGGCTGGTCACGTTCAGTGGTCGTCTGTTGTTCGTGAAAGGTATCACAAGCGTCCGGATTGTCCACAATTACCCTAGAGGTAATGCCCCGCCGGGCTCCGCGGACCCATCCTGGCCACGCTCGCACCACGGACTTTAACCCAGGTCAGACCGTGCGCCGGCGGGAAGCGCGCGGACGCGCCGCCGCACCGGACGCCCCTGGCGAACACGTTTCGTGACACGGGCGAGAGACGTCAAACCCTTCCCCATCGGGGCCCCAAGGGCAAGACCATCGGACCGAACGGCCGGAGAAATCCTCACGGAGCGTCGGAACGTCCCGGCACAGCGTGACGCAGTTCACCGGGCGGACCGGTGGGCCCGCAGGTCAGACGTGCATCGGGGGCCGGTCGGCGGGACGGTCGCCGGGCCCCGCGGCGGCGCCCCGGGCGGACTTGCGGCGGCCGGGGATGCGCAGCATCAGCAGCACGCCGCCGGTCGCCACCAGCAGCGTGACGCCGAGGGTGATCCACGCGGCGTCGAACAGCACGAGCCCGACCAGCCCGGAGGCCAGCAGCCCGACCCAGAAGTACATGATCAGCACGGCCCGGCGGGTGGAGTGGCCGAGTTGCAGCAGCCGGTGGTGCAGGTGCTGCTTGTCCGGGGCGAACGGCGACCGGCCCTGGCTGGTGCGGCGCAGCACCGCCAGCAGCATGTCGATGAACGGGACCGCGGCCACCGCCGGGACCAGCAGCACCGGGACGAAGAACGGGAACAGCCCGTTGGCGAGGATGGCCGGGTCGAACTGCCCGGTCAGCATGATCGTGGACGCGCTGAGCAGCAGCCCGATCAGCATCGAGCCGGTGTCGCCCATGAAGATCTTGGCCGGGCTGAAGTTGTGCGGCAGGAAACCCGCGCACATCCCGAACAGCACCGCGGCGATCAGCGTCGCGGCGGTCAGCGTGGTCAGCCCGTTCGTCCTCGACAGCAGGTAGGCGTAGGAGAACAGCGCCAGCGCGGCGATCCCGACGACGCCGGCGGCCAGGCCGTCCAGGCCGTCGATGAAGTTGACCGCGTTGATCGTGGCGACCACGACCAGGACGGTGAGCGGCACCCCGTAGGCGGGCGGCAGCGACAGCGAGTCACCCGTCGGCAGCGGGATCACGTAGATCTGGATGCCCTGCATGATGAAGATCCCGGCGGCCGCGACCTGCCCGGCGAACTTGGTGAGCGCGTCCACCTCCCAGCGGTCGTCGGCGATCCCGATCAGCACGATCAGGCCGCCCGACAGCAGCAGCGCCTTGCTCACGCTGATCCCGCCGTCGCCGAGGACCTTGCGCATCTCCGGCAGCCCGGTCGCCACCACCAGCGCGGCCACCATCCCGCCGAACATCGCGAGGCCGCCGAGCCGGGGCGTCGGGATGACGTGCACGTCGCGGTCGCGCGGGACGGCCTGGGCGCCGAACCAGACGGCGAACCTGCGCACCGACGGGGTCAGCAGGTAGGCGACAAGGGCGGCGACAAGGATGGTGAGCAGGTACTCCCGCACTCCCCTGCGCCTCCCTTCGCCGGTCTCCGGTGTTACGCGCCCCGCCTCGGCGGGGGTTCACCCAGGTCCTCACCTTGGTAGACGGCCCGCCGGGACGATCTGTTCACGTCGCGACCGACCAACTGTAGTCCCACCGGGCGGCCGTCCGGGGCGGATCGGCCCGCACCGGCCCGGTGCACGCACACGATCCCGGCCCCGACGATGACGAGCGCGAGGCCGGCGAGGCACCGGTCGCCCAGCGAGAACGCCCACGGGCCGCGCGCCGCGATGTCGTCCCCCGCGTCCGCGACGACGAGCAGCAGCCCGGCCGCGACCAGGCCGGCCCCGGTCCGCCCGCGCGGCGCCGGGCGCAGCGCCAGCAGCGGGACGGCGGCGAGCGCGAGGGCCAGCACGGCGGTGCCCGGCCAGTCGCCCGTCCAGCGCGGCGGGACGTACCGCGGCGGCCGCACGGCGATCGCGTGCTTGGGCAGCCGGACCCGGATCTTCATGCCCTCGTGCGGGGCGAGCGCGTTCTGGATGAAGTCGATGGCGTAGGGGCCGTCGCGGTCGCGCAGGCACCGGGTCGTCGCGCCGGCGGCGCCCGCCCGGCAGGTGGCGTGCCGCAGCGGCACCGGCGCCTCCACCCGGACCGCCGCGTTCCCGATGGGGACGGCCCAGCTCGTCCCGATCGCGTCCCAGACCAGCTCGTCGTGGCCGGCGCGCGGGGTGAACGCCCGCCCGACCTCGTACTCGATCACGTACGCCTGCCGCCCGCGGACCTCGCGGTTCCGGTCGCCGACGCTGATCTGCACGTCGTGCAGGAACCGCGTCGTCCGCACCCGCGCCGGGGCGCCGGTGGACGAGCTGCTGCTGACGTTCCGCACGTCGTAGAGCCGGTCGCCGCGGCGGAACGGCACATGCCGCACGATCCCGTGCTCGCCCGTCCGGTCGAAGTCGTAGGTGATCGTCTCCCGGACGTACAGCACCCCGTCGGTGCCGATGGTGAGGACGACGTCGTAGGCCGGGATGCTCTCGCCCCGGTAGGAGTGCTCGGGCGGCGGGGCGCCCCTGGATACCCCGGGACCGGGCTCGGCGGCCGCCGCGCCCGCGGTCGGCCCGAGCAGGACGGGCAGCCCGAGCACGGCGGTCAGCAGCAGCACACCCGCGGCGATCGCGGGCCCCCGGACACGGCCACGCACGTCAGGCATGCTCGCACCGTTGCCGCCATCGCGTCCGCGTAACGCGGCCGGTGCTCCCCGTGTCCGGCCGGGAACGGCCACGGCCCCGGCCCGGCGGGGCCCCGCCGGGGTCCGCCTAGTCGTCTTTGCCGGGTTCGGCGGGTGTGCCGGGTTCGGCTGGGGTGCCGGATTCGGCGGGCGCGTCCTTGGTGAGCGAGGGCTTCGCCCCGGCCTCGGGTGCCCCCGCCTCAGATGCCTCGGCGGGACCCTCAGCGAGCCCGTCCGGGGCCTCGGCGACCGGCTCCTTGGTGAGGGAAGGCTTGGCTTCCTCCGGCGCGGACGGGGACGCTGCGAGCTCGTCGGGCTCGTCCTCCTCGGTGAGGAGCACGCCGACCACCGAGCGGATCTTGTCCTCGGGGATGGCGCCCACCCGCAGCAGGCGCGGGACCGGGCCGGTGAGGTCCACGATCGTGGACGGGTCGCCGCGCCCGGAGGCGCCGCCGTCCAGGTACACCGCGACCGAGTCGCCGAGCATCTTCTCGGCCTCGTCCGCCGTCCTGGCGGCCTGCTGCCCGCTGAGGTTCGCGCTGCTGACGGCGAGCGGGCCCGTCTCCTTGAGCAGCTCCACCGCCAGCTCGTGCATCGGCATGCGGACCGCGACGGTCCCCTTGGTCTCGCCGAGGTCCCACATCAGGTTCGGGTTCGCGCGGCACACCAGCGTCAGCGCGCCCGGCCAGAACTCGTCGATGAGGTCCTGCCCGTAGGTGCCGAGGTCCTCCACCAGCGCGGTCGCGGCCCGGACGGACCCGACCAGCACCGGCGGCGGCATCTCGCGGCCGCGGCCCTTGGCGTCCAGCAGGGCGGTCACGGCGGGCGGCACGAACGCGTCGGCGCCCACGCCGTACACCGTGTCGGTCGGCAGGACCACCAGCTCGCCGCGCCGCACCGCCGACACGGCCTCGGCGATCCCGCGGGTGCGCTCCATCGGCTCGGAGCAGTCATAACGTCGGCTCACCGACCCAGTTTCCCACGCCGCCCGCCTCGCTCAGGCCGCTTCCGCGCGCGCCGTCAGTCGGCGGCCAGGCGGGCGGTGACGAAGCGGTCCCGGTTGGTCAGGTCGCGGCGGTTGCGGACGTCGCGCCAGCCGTTCTCCTCGGCGAAGATCCAGTAGACGCCGTTGCCCTGCAGGTCGCTGTGCTCGACGGCCACGTAGCCGCCGGGCCGCAGCAGCCGCCGGGCGGAGCGCTCGACCACCCGGATCGCGTTCAGCCCGTCGTCGCCGCCGCCCCACAGCGCGTCGGCGGGGTCGTGGTCGCGGACGTCGCGCGGGACGTACTCCCACTCGCTCATCGGGATGTACGGGGGGTTGCTGACGACGAGGTCGACGGTGCCGTCCAGCTCGGAGAGGGCGGTGCCGAAGTCGCCCAGATGCGTCCGGACGCGGCCCCGCTCGTCCAGCTCCTCGACGTTGCGGGTCGCGTGCACGAACGCGGTCGGGTCCTTCTCCACGGCGTGCACGCGGGCGCGCGGCGCTTCGAGGGCGATCGACAGCGCGATCGCGGCGGAGCCGGTGCCGAGGTCGACGACGAGCGGGTCGCGGACGTCCATGTCGCGGAGCCGCTCCAGCGCCCAGCCGACCATCACCTCGGTCTCCGGACGCGGGACGAACACGCCCGGCCCGACCTTCAGCTCCAGATACCGGAAGAACGCGCGGCCGGTGATGTGCTGCAGCGGCTCGCCCGCCTCGCGGCGCGCGACGAACTCCCAGAACCGGGCGTCGAACGCGCTGTCGGGCACGCCGTGCAGCTCCGAGCGCCGCACCCGGTGCACGGCCGCCGCGAGCTCCTCGGCGTCGGCGCGAGGCGAGGCGGCACCCGCGTCGGCGAGTCGGGCGGTGGCCCTGGCGATCTCGTCGAGCAGCAGTTTCATGATCCTGCCCTTCGAGGGGGGACGACCCCCCACGCCCCCCGGTTCGCTGCGCTCATGACTTTTGGGCTTCGGCCAGCCGGCGTTCCAGTTCGGCGTCGACGAGCGCCTGCGTGACGTTGTGGAGGTCGCCGTCCAGCACCTGGTCGAGGTTGTAGGCCTTGTAGCCGACCCGGTGGTCGGAGATCCGGTTCTCCGGATAGTTGTAGGTGCGCACCCGCTCGGAGCGGTCGACCGTCCGGACCTGGCTCTTGCGCTCGGCGGCCGCCGCGGCGTCCGCCTCCTCCTGCGCCATCGCCAGCAGCCGGGACCGCAGGATGCGCAGCGCCTGCTCCTTGTTCTGCAGCTGGCTCTTCTCGTTCTGGCAGGACACGACCACACCGGTCGGCAGGTGCGTGATGCGGACCGCGGAGTCGGTCGTGTTGACGCTCTGCCCCCCCGGCCCGGACGAGCGGTACACGTCGATGCGCAGGTCGTTCGGGTCGATCTGGACGTCCACGTCCTCGGCCTCGGGCGTCACCAGGACGCCGACCGCGCTGGTGTGGATGCGTCCCTGCGACTCGGTCGCGGGCACCCGCTGCACGCGGTGCACGCCGCCCTCGAACTTGAGCCGCGTCCAGACCCCCTCTTCCTGGGAGGCCCTCGCCTTCACGGCGACGGTGACGTCCTTGTACCCGCCGAGGTCGGACGGGTGCGCGTCGAGGACCTCGGTCTTCCAGCCGACGCGCTCGGCGTACCGCAGGTACATGCGCAGCAGGTCGCCGGCGAACAGGGCCGACTCCTCGCCGCCCTCGCCGGCCTTCACCTCGAGGATGACGTCCTTGGCGTCGTTCGGGTCGCGCGGGACGAGGAGGTGCCGCAGCCGCTCCTCCAGCCCCTCGCGGTGCCGGTCGAGCTCCTCGGCCTCGGCGGCGAACGCCGCGTCCTCCCCGGCCAGCTCGCGGGCCGTGGCGAGGTCGCCCTCGGTCGAGGACAGCTCGCGGTGCGTCTCGACGATCGGCCGCAGCTCGGCGTAGCGCTTGCCGAGCTTGCGGGCCAGGTTCTGGTCGGCATGGACGGACGGGTCGGCGAGACGTTCCTCGATGCCCGCGTATTCGCTGATCAGATCGTCGAGATTCACGCTGTTCCTGGCCCGTTCCGGCGCGGAGACGGTCTCGGTCTCCCCGCTCGCCGACTTCGGAAGGCCCGGGGACCGTCGAGTGTCCCCGGGCCGTCCCTTGGTATCTGTCGTGCGGCGGTCGCCCTACTTGCCGGCCTTCTTCTTGCCGAAGCGCTGCTCGAAGCGCGCCACCCGGCCACCGGTGTCGAGGATCTTCTGCTTGCCCGTGTAGAACGGGTGGCAGTTCGAGCAGACGTCCGCGTGGATCACGCCGTTCTCGGCGGTGCTGCGGGTCTCGAAGGTGTTGCCGCACGTGCACGTCACGGTCGTGACGACGTAGTTCGGGTGAATCTCGGGCTTCATGGGTTCTCCTCGCCTCGGGCGGTCGCCGGGCGCCCCTCGATCTCGCATGGCGAAACCATGGAGGATGTGATGGGGCGTGAACCGGTACCGCAGCGGTTGCACCTCAAGTGTGCCAGATACGAGAACGTGGCGAGGTCGCCGGGCATTCCCGATCAGCCGCCGGCCCGATCAGCTGCCGGCGCGGCCCAGGTAGGCGAGGACCGCCATGACGCGGCGGTGGCCGCCCTGCGCGGGCTGCAGGTCCAGCTTCAGGAAGATGTTCGAGATGTGCTTCTCCACGGCGCCCTCGGTGACGACGAGGTCCCCGGCGATGGCGCCGTTCGACCGTCCCTGCGCCATCAGCCCGAGCACCTCGCGCTCCCGCGGGGTGAGCGCCTCCAGCGGGTCGCCGCTGCGGCGCCGGCCGAGCAGCTGGCCGATCACCTCCGGGTCGATGACCGTCCCGCCGGCGGCGATGCGGCGGACCGCGTCGATGAACTCCGCGACGTCAGACACCCGCTCCTTCAGCAGGTAGCCGACGCCCTCCGCGCCGCCGCCGAGCAGGTCCGTCGCGTACCGCTCCTCCACGTACTGGGACAGGACGAGGATCGGCGTGCCGGGACGGCGCTCGCGCACCGCGAGGGCCGCGCGCAGCCCCTCGTCGGTGAACGACGGCGGCATCCGGACGTCCACGATGGCGAGGTCGGGGACGTGCTCGTCGACGACGGGGAGCAGGCCGGGCCCGTCCCCCACGGTCGCCACCGTCTCGATCCCGGCGTCGCCGAGCAGCCGGACGAGCCCTTCCCGCAACAGCACCGAGTCCTCGGCGATCACTACCCGCATCCAGCCATTATCGGGGCTGCCGCGGCCGCGATCACCAGCTGCAGGGAAGATCGGCGCGGATGATCGTGGGACCGCCGGCCGGGCTGTCCACGATGAGCATGCCGTCGATCGTCGCCGCCCGGTCGGCCAGCCCGGACAGGCCGCCGTCCGGCCGCGCCACCGCGCCGCCCATCCCGTTGTCGATCACCTCGACGACCACCCAGCGGTCCTCCCGGACGACCCGGACGGACGCGCTGGTCGCGCGGGCGTACTTGGCGATGTTCGCCAGCGACTCGGCCACGATGAAGTAGGCGATGCTCTCGACCGCCGCGGGCGGCCGCTCCGGCAGGTCGACGCTCACCTCGACGGGCACGGGGGCGCGCCCGGCGAGCCCGGACAGCGCCGGGTCCAGGCCCCGGTCGGTGAGGATCGCCGGGTAGATGCCGCGGGCCAGGTCGCGCAGCTCGGAGATCGCCTCCTTGGTGCCCGAGTGGGCCTGCTCGATGAGCGCCCGCGCGCCCTCGGGGTCGTCGTTCAGCTTGGCGCGGGCGCGCCCGATGTCCATCGCGACGGCCAGCAGCCGCTGCTGCGCGCCGTCGTGCAGGTCGCGCTCGATGCGGCGCCGCTCGAACTCGGCCGCGTCCACGCCGCGGGCGCGGCTGGCCTGGAGGTGCTCCGTCCGCTTGCGCAGCGCGGCGTTCTCCGTCTGCGCGGGGCTCGGGCCGAGCATCAGCGCGGCCCACGCGGAGTGCCCGATCGCCATGGCGCGCGTCACGTACATCGCGATGACGGCGAACACCAGGCCGATGAGCGAGATCGGCAGCGCCTCCACCGGGTTGCCCGCCCAGTACGAGACGTACCCGGCGTTGACCTCGGCGCCGCCGTTCACCGCCACGACCGCCGGCAGGAACACCAGCGAGCCCGCCGCGCCCCAGGCCGTCACCGACACGACGAACTCGACCAGCGTGACGGGGAAGAAGACGGCGAGGTAGCCGAGGTCCTTCCAGGTGGCCGGGTCGCCGGCCATGCCCTTGAGCCGGGCGAACGGGTTGCGTCCCTGCGGCGGCGTCCGGTACGGGTTCGGCACCCGGACGCCGAAGGCCGCCCGGACGAGCTGCCGCTCCAGCATCGCGCCGAACCGCCAGGCGATCATCAGCAGCACCAGCAGCGGGAGGCCCACCCAGATGATCAGCAGCCCGGCGGACAGGGCCAGCCCGACGACGAGGACTACGAACCAGCCGAGCCCGAACGCCATGCTGACGCCCAGGTACAGCGCCGACCGCCAGGTCAGCGACGACTTCAGCATCGCGAGCGGATGCCAGGATCCGGTCATGACGGACGCCGTGTCCCCGCTGGCGCGCGTCGCCGCGGCCCATCGTGCCGCCGCCCATCCGATGGCGGCGCCGCCCATCCCCGGGTCTTTGCTCAGCTCGCCCACGTCGTCCCTCCGTGCCCGTTCCAACCTACGGTCCAAGCGTGCCGGGCCGGAGCCCGACCGACCATGAAGTCCGCCGCCCGATCGGGGGTGGGGCTAACCCCACCATCCTTCCCGCGAGACGGCGACGCCCCCGCCCGGTGTCCGGACGGGGGCGTGCGCGGTCGCTCTCAGCGGTCGTCGGAGACGGTCGTCTTCTGGACCTGGAGCAGGAACTCGGCGTTGGACTTGGTCTCCTTCATCTTCTCGATGAG
Source organism: Actinomadura darangshiensis (assembly GCF_004349235.1). Classification (GTDB taxonomy): domain Bacteria; phylum Actinomycetota; class Actinomycetes; order Streptosporangiales; family Streptosporangiaceae; genus Spirillospora; species Spirillospora darangshiensis. Next base: position 21,925 of record NZ_SMKY01000014.1, read on the forward strand.
GAGCTCCAGCGCCTGCTGCGTGTCGAGCGCGTGCAGCACCCGGCGCAGCTGCCAGACGACCCGCAGCTCCTCCGGCGCCATGAGGATCTCCTCCTTGCGGGTGGACGACTGGTCGACGTCCACCGCCGGGAAGATCCGCTTGTCGGCCAGGCTCCGGTTGAGCTTCAGCTCCATGTTGCCGGTGCCCTTGAACTCCTCGAAGATGACCTCGTCCATGCGGGACCCGGTCTCCACCAGCGCGGTGGCGAGGATCGTCAGCGAGCCGCCGTTCTCGATGTTGCGGGCGGCGCCGAAGAACCGCTTGGGCGGGTACAGCGCCGTCGAGTCGACACCACCGGACAGGATCCGGCCGGACGCGGGCGCCGCCAGGTTGTAGGCCCGGCCCAGGCGGGTGATCGAGTCGAGCAGCACGACGACGTCGTGGCCCAGCTCGACGAGCCGCTTGGCGCGTTCGATCGCCAGCTCGGCGACCGTCGTGTGGTCCTCGGCGGGACGGTCGAAGGTCGAGTGGATGACCTCGCCCTTCACCGTCCGCTGCATGTCGGTGACTTCCTCGGGACGCTCGTCCACGAGGACGACCATCAGGTGGCACTCCGGGTTGTTCTTGGTGATCGCGTTGGCGATCGCCTGGAGCACCATCGTCTTGCCGGCCTTCGGCGGCGACACGATCAGGCCGCGCTGGCCCTTGCCGATCGGCGACACCAGGTCGATGATCCGGGTCGTCAGGATGCCCGGGTCGGACTCCAGCCGCAGCCGCTCCTGCGGGTACAGCGGGGTCAGCTTGGTGAAGTCGACGCGGCCCTTGGCCTGGTCGGGCTCCACCCCGTTGACGGTGTCGAGGCGGACCAGCGCGTTGAACTTCTCGCGCCGCTCGCCCTCGCGCGCCTGCCGGACGGCCCCGGTGATGACGTCGCCCTTGCGGAGCCCGTTCTTGCGGACCTGCGCGAGCGACACGTACACGTCGTTCGGGCCGGGCAGGTAGCCGGTCGTCCGGACGAACGCGTAGTTGTCGAGGATGTCGAGGATGCCCGCGACCGGGATGAGGACGTCGTCCTCGGTGATCACCGGCTCCTCGTAGCGCTCACGGCCTCCGCCGCGCCCCCGGTTGCGCTCGCGGAACCGGCGCCCGCGCCGGCCCCGGCCGCCGCCGTCGTCATCGTCGTGCTGGCCGCCGCCGCCCTGGTTCTGACCGCGCTGGCGGCCACCGCCGCCCTGGTCGCGGTCGCCCCTGTCGCGGTCGCCCCGGTCACGGTTGTCGTTGCGGTCGCGGTTGTCGTTGCGGTCGCGGCCGCCGCGCTGGCGCTGCCGCCCGCCGCCGCCCGAGTTGCCGTCCCGGCCCTCGCGCCCGTCGCGGTTGCCGTCGCGTCCGCCCTGGGACTCGCCGTCCTCGGTGTTCTGCTCCCGGCCCTGGTCACGTCCCTGGTCGCGGCCCTGCCGGTCACTGCGCTGGCGGCCGCCGCCCTGCCGCTCGGAGCGCTCGCCCCGGTCGGACTGCCACTCGGCCTGCTCGCCCTTGTCGGCCTTCTCGGCCTGCTCCGGCTTGCCGGACTGCCCCTCGGCCGGCGCGGTGACCGGCCCGGCGGACGCGGTGGCCGGCGCGGCGTCCTCGATGGCGACCTGCTCGTCGGACGCCTCGCGCTTGGCCGCCGCGGTGCGGCTCCGCCGCGGCCGCTCGGCCTTCTCCGGCGCAGCGGCTCCCTGCTCGCCCCCCGCCGAGCCCTGCCCCTGGCCGCCCTGCTTCTCCTGGATGGCGGCGATGAGCTGGCTCTTGCGCATCCCGGTCGTGCCGGTGATGCCGAGGCTGGACGCGAGCGCCTTGAGCTCGGGCAGCACCATGGCCGACAGGCCGGTGCCCGCGCGGCGGCGCCGGGGGGTGGCGGGCTCCGCGCCGGCGTCGGCGGGTCCCGTGCTGGTTGCGTCCGTAAGGAGTTCGCTGGATTCGCTCACTAAGGGTCCTTCCCAGGGAGCGGGCGTTGGCCGGCGTTCGGCCAGACCCGGTGGTGCGGCCCGGCGGGGGCGCCGGGACGGGCTCCGCTGATCACGATGGAACCGGGATCTGCGTGTTCTGGGCACAGCCAGATGGTGGACGGGACGTTCCGCTCGTGCGTGTCCCCTGCACCGTTAGGTCCGAAGTTTCGCTGGAATGCCTGACAACGGGATGTCACGGTGTCGGGGAGCCTGGTACGCGGGACCGATACGACCGGAGGGCCGGACAGACGACGCGCGGCTGACGAGCACGCTGCCCCGAACGGGGCATCTGGTGCGGCATTCAGCCTAACATCACCAGGGCACACTGCTATTCCCCAGAGGTCGATGTCTTCGCATTTTACCTAGCGGGATCGTTGCCGAACGGGATCGGGCCGGGGCCCGCACCGGCCGGTGCGACGCGGCGGCCCCGCCCCCGGCGCGGCGGTCAGCCCCGGATCTCGGGTTCCCCGGTCATGACGCGTGCGCCGCGGGTCGCGACGTCCAACGGGTGCTCGTGCCACCCATTACCCACTTCGCGGCCCATCGAATCAAGTCGTGACGCGGTTGTGAAGGCCAGGACAGCCGGCCCGGCACCGGAGATCACCGCCGGGACGCCCGCGTCCCGCAGCCTCCCGACCAGTGCCGCGGACTCGGGCATGGCGGGCGCGCGGTAGTCCTGGTGGAGCCGGTCCTCGGTCGCGTCCAGCAGGACGCCGGCGTCCAGGCCGCCGGTGAGCGCCGCGACGAGCAGCGCGGCACGGCCGGCGTTCGCGGCGGCGTCCCCGTGCGGGACGGTCTCCGGCAGCAGCCCGCGCGCGCGCTCGGTCGCGAGCCGCTGCTCGGGGACGAGCGCCACGACCTGCGTGACCTTGGATTCCAGCCGCACCGACTTCGGCCCGTCCCACGTCGTCCAGGCGACGGTGAGGCCGCCGGCGAGACAGGGCGCCACGTTGTCGGGGTGGCCTTCGATGTCGGTGGCGAGACGCAGCGCCGCCTCCTCGCCGAGGAGGCTTCCGGCGGGGTGCAGCGCGCGGGCCGCGACGATCCCGGCGACGATCGCGGCGGACGACGAGCCGAGGCCGCGGCTGTGCGGGATCCGGTTGCGGCACCGCAGCCGCAGCCCGGCCGGGCGGGCGGGACCGGTTCCGGCCAGGTCGTCGAGGACGTCGAACGTCCGGCGCAGCACCTTGACGATGAGGTGCCGGTCGCCGCGGTCGGCGACCTCGGCGCCCTCGCCGTCCACCTCGATGGCCAGGCCGGCACCGGTCAGTTCCACCTCGACGTCGTCGTACAGCGTCAGCGCGAGGCCGAGGGAGTCGAAGCCGGGGCCCAGGTTGGCGCTGGTCGCGGGCGTCCGCACCAGCACCGGGCCTTCCGTCCAGCCCACTCAGGTGAGGCCGAGCTCGGATGCGGCGGAGTGCGCGTCCACCTTGATGACGGTGGGCGCGGGTGCGCCGGAGATGGCCCAGTCGGGGTCCTTGAGGCCGTTGCCCGTGAGCGTGCAGACCACCGTGGAGCCGGACGCGACCGCGCCCTGCTCGCTCGCCTGCAGAAGACCCGCGACGCTCGCTGCGGAAGCGGGCTCCACGAAGACGCCCTCCTCCCTGGCGAGGAGCCTGTAGGCGGCGAGGATCTGCCGGTCGGTGACCGAGTCGATGGCGCCGCCGGACTCGTCCCGCGCGGCGACGGCCAGGTCCCAGGAGGCGGGGTTGCCGATCCGGATCGCGGTGGCGATGGTCTGCGGCTTCAGGACGGGCTCGCCCTTCACGAACGGCGCCGCGCCGCTCGCCTGGAAGCCGAGCATGCGCGGGGTCCGGGACGCCGTCCTGTCGGCGGCGTACTCCTTGTAGCCCATCCAGTAGGCGGAGATGTTGCCGGCGTTCCCGACGGGCAGGCAGTGGACGTCGGGGGCGTCGCCCAGCGTGTCCACGATCTCGAACGCCGCCGTCTTCTGGCCCAGCAGCCGGTACTTGTTGACCGAGTTGACCAGCGCCACCGGGTAGTCGACGGACAGTTTCCGGGCCAGCTCCAGGCAGTCGTCGAAGTTGCCGTCCACCTGGAGGAGCCGGGCGCCGTGCACCAGCGCCTGCGCCAGCTTCCCCATCGCGATCTTGCCGTTGGGGACGAGGACCGCGCACGTCATCCCGGCCCGCACCGCGTACGCGGCGGCGGACGCCGAGGTGTTGCCGGTGGAGGCGCAGATGACCGCCTTGGCGCCGTCCTCCGCGGCCTTGCTGATCGCCATCGTCATGCCGCGGTCCTTGAACGAACCGGTCGGGTTGGCGCCCTCGACCTTGAGGAAGACCTCGCAGCCGGTCAGCTGCGACAGCCGGCCCGCCGGAAGCAGCGGCGTGCCGCCCTCCAGCAGCGTGACGACGGGCGTCGCGTCCGTCACCGGAAGCCGCTCGCGGTACTCCTCGATCAGGCCACGCCACGCGCGGGCGTTCGCGTTCACAGTCGGTCTCCTCGGATGACCTGCGTTATTGCCCCGGACCTATTCGTCCGAATTCTAGCGGGGTGCGTTCCGGCGGGGACGGGCGTCCCTCAGTCGTCGCCCTCGACGCGCATGACGCTCGCCACCTCGCGGACGATCTCGAGACCGCGCAGGCCCTCCACCGTCGACGACAGCGCCGCGTCGGGCGCGCGGTGCGTCACGACGACGAGTTGCGCCTCGGCACCCGTGCCGACCTGCCGGACCGCCTGGATCGACACCCCGTGCCTGGCGAACTCCTCGGCGACCGTGGCGAGGACGCCTGCCTCGTCGGTCACGTCCACCTGGATGTAGTAGCGCGTCACCGTCTCGCCCATGGGAAGCACGGGAAGCTTCGCGTACGTCACTTCCACAGGCCCGGGTGAACCGCCGGCCACATTCCGCGCCACCGCGACCAGGTCCCCCAGAATGGCGGACGCCGTCGGAGCGCCACCGGCCCCCGCGCCATAGAACATCAGCGAACCCGCCGACTCCGCCTCCACGAACACCGCGTTATAAGCCTCGCGGACACTCGCCAGTGGGTGCGACCTGGGAATCATCGCCGGATACACGCGAACGGACACGCCGCGGCCGTTTCGTCCACCCTCGGATGGGACCCGCTCGCAGATGGCCAGGAGTTTGACGACGCAATTCATCCCCTGTGCGCCCGCCACATCGGCGGCGCTCACCTCGGTGATGCCCTCGCGATGGACGTCCGCGGCCGTCACCGGGGTGTGGAAGGCGAGCTGCGCCAGGATCGCCGCCTTGGCCGCCGCGTCGAACCCCTCCACATCGGCCGTCGGGTCGGCCTCCGCGTAGCCGAGGGCCTGCGCCTCTTCCAGCGCGTCGTTGAAACCGGCGCCGTGCGCGTCCATCTGGTCGAGGATGTAGTTCGTGGTGCCGTTCACTATGCCGAGCACCCGGTGCACGTGGTCGCCGACCAGCGACTCCCGCAGCGGCCGCAGCAGCGGGATCGCGCCCGCCACCGACGCCTCGTAGTACAGGTCGGCGCCGCACTCCCGCGCCGCCGCGAACAGCGTGGCGCCGTCCTCGGCCAGCAGCGCCTTGTTCGCGGTGATGACCGACTTGCCGGCCTTCATCGCCGCCAGCATCAGCGTCCTGGCCGGCTCGATGCCGCCGATCACCTCGATGACGATGTCGACGTCGTCCCTGGTCACCAGTGCCTGCGCGTCCGTGGTCAGCAGCTCGGGGGCGACGCCCGCGCGCACCTTGTCGGGCCTGCGCACCGCGATCCCGGCCAGCTCCAGCGGGGCCCCGACGCGCGCGGCCAGGTCGTCGGCCTGCTCGTTCAGCAGCCGGACGACCTCCGTGCCGACCACGCCGCAACCGAGCAGCGCCACGCGCAGTCCGGGTTTCACGCTTCGACCTCCGCATCGAGCCGCAGCAGGTCCGCCGCGCTCTCCCGGCGGACGATCACGCGCGACCTGCCGTCCCGCACCGCCACCACCGCCGGCTTCGGGACATGGTTGTAGTTGCTGGCCATCGACCGACAGTACGCACCGGTCGCGGCGACCGCGACCAGGTCCCCCGCCGCAAGATCTTCGGGGAACCACAGGTCGCGCACGACGATGTCCCCGCTTTCGCAGTGCTTGCCGACAAGCCTACTGAGCATGGGCGGTGCGCCGGACGACCGGCTCGCCAGCGCCCCGGTGTACTCGGCGCCGTACAGCGCCGTCCGCAGGTTGTCGCTCATGCCGCCGTCCACGGAGACGTACGTGCGCAGGCCCTCGACGTCCTTCACCGTCCCGACCTCGTACAGTGTGACGCCGCCGGGACCGATGATCGCCCGTCCCGGCTCCACCGTCAGCCGCGGCATGGCCAGGCCGTAGGCCCTGCACTCGCGCGCGACGATGTCCCGGAGCCCGTCCGCCATCGACTTCGGGTCGTGCGGCTCCTCCCCCGGCACGTAGGCGATGCCGTAGCCGCCGCCGAGGTCCAGCTCCGGAAGCTCGATCCCGTGCTCGTCCCGGATGGCGACCAGCAGCTCGGCCAGCCGGTGCGCGGCGACCTCGAACCCGTCCACGTCGAAGATCTGGGACCCGATGTGGCTGTGCAGCCCGACCAGCCGGAGCTGCTTGAGCTCCAGTACCCTCCGGACCGCCTCCAGGGCGGCCCCGGAACTCCTGGAGAACCCGAACTTCTGGTCGTCGTGAGCGGTCGCGATGAACTCGTGGGTGTGCGCCTCGACCCCCGTGGTGACGCGCACCATCACCTTGGGCGCGGCCCCCATCTCCTGGGCGAGGTACGCCACCCGCGCGATCTCCTCGAACGAATCCAGCACGATTCGCCCGACCCCGGCCTCCAGCGCCTTCTCCAGCTCCCAGGACGCCTTGTTGCTCCCGTGCAGTGTGATGCGCTCCGTGGGGAAGCCCGCCGCCAGCGCCACGGCGAGCTCGCCGCCGCTGCACACATCGAGCCCGAGGCCCTCCTCGTCCAGCCACCGGGCGACCGCCGTGCACAGGAACGCCTTGCCCGCATAGTGGACGTCCCCGTCGTGGAACGCCGCGGCATACTCCCGGGCCCGGCTCCGCACGTCCTCCTCGTCGTAGACGTACAGAGGCGTCCCGTACTCCTGCGCCAGATCCCTGACATCGACGCCGCCGACCGTCAGGACACCGTCCTCCCGCTTGGCGCTCCGCGGCCAGACCTCGGGCGCCAGCGCGTTCAGGTCGTCCGCCGGCCCGGCCGGATGGTCCTCCGGCAGGACGTCGGCGTGCCGCGGCCCAGCAGGGTGTACTCGACTCATATCCGCTCTCTAGGGGTCTCACCGATCATGTTCAGCCCGTTGCCGAGGACGACCTTGACGGCCTCCGCCAAGCCGGCCCGTCCCGCGTGCACCGCCCCGGGCTCCTCGTCGCCCAGCGGCACCGCGGGACACCGCTCGTGCACCTCGTGGTACGCCCCGGCCACTCTCTCCAAACAGAACATCAGCGGCCGGGCATCCCGTTCCCGCTCCGCCTGTTTCGCCCGTCCCGGCACGTCCCCCAAGAAGCCCACTAGCTCGATTTCCTGAGGGCCGGCCTCCAGAGCCCCCTTGGAGACACCGCACGCCTCAGCCCAGCGCCCGACCCAACAGGCCCGCGCATAGGCGTACCGCACCGAGAACCCAGGATTGTCCAACGTCCGCGGCCACTCTCGCCACCCGCCCGCCGGCACCTGGGCGACCCCGTAACGAGGATCACCCAGAATCTCCTCGACCAGCTCCCCGGCGGCCACCACGACCCGCACGAACCCGGGCCCGGCGACGACGCCCCCGACCCGCCGCGCCAGGACGCCCGGATCGATCCCCAGCTTCAGCGCCACAGGGCTCTCGAAGACCCCGCCCCCGCGCCCGTAGACGACGACGCTCTCCGGTACGCGGACGTCGATCTCCCCCTCGGCCACGGCGTCCCGCACCGCACGTACAAGGGCGTCGCCCACACCGCCTGGAGTCACCCTGGTGAGACTATCCGACCACTATCTGGACACCGCGGCCAGTTTTCGCACCGTCTGGATCAGCTGATTGGGGTCGAAGGGCTTGGTGACATAAGCGTCGACGCCGATCTCGTGGCCGCGCCGCACATCGTGCTCCTGCGCCCGCGCGGTGATCATCACGACCCGGATATGGGCGGTTCCCGGGTCCTCCCGCAGGCGGACCGCCGTGACCCATCCGTCCAGCCGCGGCATCATCACGTCGAGCGTGATGACGTCCGGCCGCGCCTCGGCCACCTTCTCCAGGCAGTCCTGGCCGTCCACCGCGGTCGACACCTCGAACCCCTCCAGTTGCAGGTTCACGGCGATGAGCTGGCGGATCACCTCGTCATCATCGACGACCAGCACGCGTCCCAGTGGCTCGGTCACGGCCTCGAAGTTAGCCCACTCCACCCCCCGGGCGCACGGCGAACGGCCACGTGCGCGTCACCCTGCCAACCCTGGTAACCTCATACCGCGTCGCGCCCCCTTAGCTCAGGGGATAGAGCAACGGCCTCCGGAGCCGTGTGCGCAGGTTCGAATCCTGCAGGGGGCACCCCAAAACGATCAGCCGGTTTCCGCCTTTGACCTGCGGAAACCGGCTCTCGTCATTCAGGGGCCATGTGACATCAGATGCCACCACTGGACGCCGTATGCCACGGCGCGTGTTCCATTTGTGTTCCGGCCGACCAGTCGCCTAGCGGACGGTGGTCAGGCAACTGGCGGGGGCAGCTGGTAGCCCGGCTCCCCCTTCATCGAGGCCAGGGTCACGCGAAGCTGGTCCCTGGTCTCGGCCGGGTAGCGGTCGGAGGCACCCGCCAGAAGGTAGGCGATCAGCTCAGCCGCTCGGAGGTAGTTCTCGTTGCGGGCGATGATGCGCTCGCCGCTGGCGTACACGAGGATGTTCTTCCACAGGTCGCTGCTCATATCCCAGTCGATCTTGTTGATGCGCTTGACCGCCTGGGACTCCTTCACGCTGTAGCGGCGCGCGGCGATCAGCAGACCGCGCACCAGGGCGATGTGGGTCGCCGGCTTGACGAGAAGGTTGTTGGCCTCCTTGGTGCGCAGTTGCGTGATCTTGTCGGGGTTGTCGATCGCCTCCTTGAAGACGCTGATGTATTGCAGGAGCAGCCCCCACCAGTGGGAGACGTTCTCGTACGCCTTGTCGAGCTCTTCGACACCGGGCCGGATGATGCGATCCCTTTCCTCGAAGTGGAAGCTGTACTCCTTGCAGATGGCCTTGACGGTCTCGTAGACGGCGCTGACCGTGGTGAGCTGTGCGCTCCTGTCCCCCAGAGTGTTGCTCTTCCAGTTGACGATGAGCTCGCCCTTCACGGTGTCCGTCACCCCGAGCGGCTCGCCCGCTGCGAGAAGCTTCCGGGTGAGGATGGCGTATCCGTCGTCCTCGCTGGTGATGATGTTGTCGCTGCGGCCAGTCGGCTTGGCCGACTTATTGATCTTGTTGAAGATCCGACGCGTGGTCTCGTTGTTGATGAACGGAACGAAGATCACCGAGAGTTCGTCATCTCGGACGGCACTGACGAAATCGCCGTTGATGTCCTTGTCCTTGTCGTCCTTGCGGTTCACCACCAAGCGCAGGGCCGCCCAGCGGTGCTGGCCGTCCAGCACGATGAGGTCGCCCCCGTCGATGGTCAGGACGCCCATCTGTCCGATGACGCCCATATATGCGGCCGGAGTGTCGTCCTTGAGCCACTTACCGAAGTCCTCGTAGGCGAAGGTCGCCGGCTCGTAGACCAGGATGATGATGGAGCCGAAGAACCGGTCCGGTGAGTTGGCCAGGTAGGGAACCAGCTCGTCCCGTACGCGCTTCTCGTTGAGCTTGCGCTGCAGCCGTTCCTCGATGCTGAGGTTGGCCCAGTCGTCGCCCTTGCTGGCGGCGCGCGCGATGGCCGCGAGGTCTGAGGCACGGAGCTTGGTGTTGTAGAACTCGATCGAGCCCATCTTGCCCTTGATAGCGGGCACGGTGTTGGCCATGTCATGTCTCCTTGCACGTGGTGTAACGGATGTCGTTGCAGAGGGGCTCCAAGTCGCGAATAAGTCGCCGCTCAAGGTCCATCTGCTCGATGCCCTCGACGAGGATCCAGGCGAAGTCGATCACTCCGACCGGGTGCCGCAAGGCGTAGCGCAGTTGAGGGTTGTGGCTGTAGTCGTGGTGGGTGTCGAAGCGGTCGTAGAGGTCGTCAGTCCGCCCGATGTACAGGCACCCCCGAAGGTCATAGATGAGGTAGACCCCTCCTCTCTGCGGTAGATCGAAGGAGTAGCTCGGCCGGAAAGGCACCTGCCCATCAAGCTTCAGGGGCCCGACACGCAGGCGCACTTCTCGATCCACCAGAGCCCTCCCAGTGTTTGCACAAACACGATGGCTGTTGACCGTACTCTAGTTTGCGCAAACAGTCAACTCGTTGTCGCGAATCGAGCCGAGGGAGCCTCCACCCTCGGGCAGCTAAGGCCGTTAGCCGCCGAGGGCGTCGTCTATGCGCGCCTCCCACACGTGGTCGTGACCGGCGATGACCTTGGCGTAGATCTTCAGCAGCACCTCCACACTGTGGCCTGCCCACTCGGCGACCTGGGTGGGCGGGACGCCGGCATTGAGCCGTAGGGAGACGCCTGCGTGCCGTAGGTCATACGGGCGCCGGGCGAGGTCGGACGCCTCCTCGGCAGGCGTCAGGGCGAGCGTGCGCGCCTTGTGCCACGTGCGCCCGTAGCCGGACGGGAGGAGCACTCCCCCGCGCTCCGTGCGGAACAGGCGGCCGTCTGGGGCGACCCCATAGCGGTTGATGTGGTCCCGCAGGATCCTCACGAGTTCCGGCGGGATCGGCACGGGCCGCTTGGCCCTACGGTTTCGCCCTTTGAGCCCACGATCGTCGTGGTACTCCCCCGAATCAGTCCACTCGGTTCCGACCGATGGCTTGGAGCTGGCGAGCATCAGCCGTCCCCATCCCGTCGCGGGCAACTCACAATCGGATTCGCGCAGAGAGACAACCTCGCCGGGCCGCATCATCGCGTAATAAATGCACGCGAAGAACGCGACCATTCGAGGGCCTCGCCGAGGTCCGGCGTAGCTGACCGCCGTGAGGAGTTCCGTCATTTGGCGCGGCGAAGGGACGACGGTCGGGTCTACTTCTTCCCACACGCCGTCTTCTTCGGTCGGCTTCCAGTCGAGACCGTCGATGGGGTTCGATGCAAGGCGCTTCCGCTGAACGGCGTACTTGAGCACGTTGTAGAGAACGCGGCGGCGCCGGGTGTAGTAGCTCGCCGCGGCCGGGGTCCCGTCGAGCTTTCGAGCACACGCGCCGAGGGCAAGCGTGATGCCCTCAAACTCGGTGAGGTCGGCCAGCAGTACGGATGCCTTGCGGACCCAATTGAGCGCGGCGGCCACCTCGGCGGGTTGGTCGGCATCGCGCCGGTTCTTGTTGTACTCCCAGCGGCGGAGCGCATTCCGCAGCGTCTCCGAGTCGGGCGCGCCCTTGTGGTTCGCCGTGAGCGCGACTGTGACGGCGGTGAGCGTTTCAGCGATGGATATTCGTTGTTTGGCGGACACCTTCCCCCATCGGTCGTCTACGTAGTCCCGCGCATGCTGGTACCAGCTCACGGACAGGACCGCGCGAATCATGGACTCGGGTAGCCCGCTCTCGATGTCGAATGCCTCGCCGCGCCGCGCGGCTTGGATGAGTTCCGACTTGTAGCTGTTGGCGAGTTCCTGCGTAGTGAACGGCTTGGTCTGGACCTTGCCACCCACTCGCCACCGAAGGGCGTAGGGCCGTTTCCTGCCCTTCTTTACCGTGACGTTCCAGAACCGGACGTCGTAACTCTTGTTCACGCGGCCCTCTCTTCAAGGCTGGAAAGCCAGTTCTCGAAGTCGACTCGGCGGATTCGAAGCTTCCGGTTGGGCAGGACGGTGCAGGGCGGCGTCTTGCCGAGGGCGCGCCACCGTTGCCAGGTGCGACGTGTGATGTCGAGTTCTTCGAGGATTTCGGGGACCGTGATCCACTTGCTTGACCTCTTGGCCATAGCGGGAATGCACCTCCGCGGAGCGGCGTGAGTGGGTGGGATGACCTCCACCGGCGGCGGGCTTGGTGGCTTGTGCGCCGGTGTAAGCGTGGCGGTGGTGGGAGGGGTAGCCGTACCAGCCGTACCAGCCTCTTTTTTGCTGGTCAGGTGCGGTACGGCTTGGCGGGTGGTACGGCTTGAGCCGTACCAGGGGGCGGGCGTTGGTACGGCTTGAGCCGTACCAGTCGGGCAAGCCTCATTGGGTCTGACCTGCGGTGTTGAGGCTGGTACGGCTGGTACGGCCTACCCCCGGCAGGGATAGGACGGTGGCCGGGCCGGTGTCGCCGGGCGGGGTGTCGTCGGTGGGGCAGTAGCGCGCCCATGCGTCGGTGAAGTCGGCGCGGCGGTAGCCCTTGGCTTGTCCGGTCTGGAATCGGATGGTGTCGGATCGGATCTCGTATTCGCGCAGGATGGTGCCGAGTTTCATGGCGCTGAGTCCGTTGGGTCCGTAGTCGCCCCAGGGCGCTTCCGGTTCGGCTTTGAGCCGGTCGAGTAGGACGGCGGTCGGTAGGGCGGTATCGGTGCCGAATGCGGTCCGGCAGTCGGTGAGCAACCGCAGGCGGGTGGACATTTCCCCGTTGTCGTCAGCGTCGGCGGTGAGGGCGACAACGGCGGCGCGGGCGCGGTCGGGCCAATGGGCGCCGGCGTGGTCGGCGACGGCGACGAGGGGTTCCCAGGTGTCGGCGGCGCGGTCTTCGACGGGCATGGGCGGTTCGGCCGCTTCGAGAGTGGCGAGGTTGGCGCGCAGCCATGCGGCGAGGTCGGCGGCGAGTTGGCGGAGCGGTGGGCGGTCGCGGCGGTGCCGGAACGGGGCGACGGTTTCGCCGGGGCCGCGGCGGCGCATGCGGATGACGACGGCGCGGTCCTCGATGGTGTCGGGCATGGCGCCGATTCCGGCGAGTGCGGCCATGGCGAATGTGGGGATGGACTCGACTCGGTTGGCGTTGGCGTCGTACCGCTTGGCCGGGCGGTTGCGCTGGTGTCCGGCGTTCAGCAGCCCGCGCAAGTCCTCGTTGCCCTCGGCTTTCGGGCCAAAAATGGTGTCGGCTTCGTCCACGAGCAGGGTGGGCGGGTCGTCGGTGATGGACCGGTAGACCGCAGCCGGGGAGGAGTTCACGGTGATGAACGGGGCGTGGCACGTGGCCTCCACCACGTCCAGCAGCCGGGATTTTCCGCACCGCTTTTCTGGGGCACGGATGACCAGACGCGGGGCGTGCGGCCAGGCGGGTTGCGCGTGCGTGGCGGCGATCCACAGCGTGACCGCGTCGGCGGCCTGCGAACCCGGCAGGATCACGTACCGGGTGAGGGCGGCGCGCAGCGAATCGAGCAGCGCGGCACCGTCCACCGGTTGACCGTCCGAGGTGGCGGGGTTGGGTGTGGTCATGCTGCGTTCCCCCTGGTGATGGTGCGCGGGTTGCGGGCGCCGGCGGCGAGCGCGGAGCGGATGGTGGCGCGGGCGTCGGCGGGTGTGAAGGCGTTGGGGCCGGTGCAGAAGTGGACGGCGGCGGCCTCGTACAGCACCGACCCGGCGAGATCGGCGTCGAGAGCGCCAGCGCCGGCGAGGCGGCCGAGGTTGTAGGCGGCTTTGTTGAGCGCGTGGTTTCGGCCACCGGTCACCGCGTCGGTGACCCGTTCGGCTTCCCCCTTGAGTGCCGCTTGGACGTAGGCGGGCAGGTCGGCAACCGTCCCGGCAACGTTCGGGGCACCCAAGAGGGGAGCGGGCGGCGTGGTGAGCAGGTGGGCCAGCCACGCGGGGAGCGGGGCGGGCGCGGTGTCGTGGGCGATGCGGTAGGCGCCGGCGCCGTCGGGCAGGTCCACGTAGCTGCCGGGCGCCACGACGTAGCCGCCGGCGGCGCGGGTGTCGATGAGCCAGCCCAGACCGGTGCGGTACCGGCCGGTGGTGTTGCGCAGCCGGGCGCCGCGCGGCGCGGTGAAGTACAGGTGCGTGCCGCCGCGGCGGGTGGTCACGGTGAAGGTGTCGAGCGGGAACGCCTCGCCGTGCCGTTCGGCGAGGACGGCGAGCACGTCGGCGCCCTCGTTGACGCCCGGCATGTCCCACTCGGGCGGCGGGGTCTCGCCGGGCTTGGGCGTGTCGAGGTCGACCACCACCAGCCCGGACGGGCCGCACGCAACCGCGACGTTGAACGCCGGGCCGCGGCTCCAGAACGCGCGGATCCGGGCCGGGTCGGTGGTGGCGTTGGCCTCCCAGTCGGTGAACCGTGGCAGGGGTTGCTTGTCACCGGGGCGCAGCGGGAACACCTGCCAGCCGCGCGCCGCGCACGCCAGCGCCGCGGCGGCGAGGTTAGTGCTCAAAATCGGCATGTGCGGCCCATCCCCCGGCAGGTGGAGCAGAAGGTGACGCGGGCGAGGAACTCCACGGGCGCATCGGGGCAGAGCGCTTCCCACTCGGCGGCCGGGGTGCTGATCACGGCGAGGTCGTCGCGGGCCAGCACAATGAGTGCCTGACCACGTGGCAGCGGCAGGACCGCGACCACGGGAATGGTGCCGATGCCACGGACGTAGATCGCGTGGCCGCGGCGGAGTTCGGCGGTGGTCCGGGTGACCGCCGCCGGGCTTTTGGTTGGGCGCGTCATCACGCTGCCCTCCCGGTGTCCGGGGTACCGCTGGCGCACGGCGGACCGGCCACGGTCGGTGCGGTCTGCGCAGCAAGCGCGCGGGCGGCATCAGTGCTCATCAGCCCTTGGTCGGCCCAGACCTGGAACAGGTCGGTCTGTCCCTCCCGCGGTGCGGGGCAGGATGAGCAGAGCCGCCCGGCGACCGTACCGGGCTTGATGGTGCTGCTGCCTGCGGGTTTCCGTCCCCACTTGCAGTTGGTGATGCCGAGGTCGGCGGCCTTCTGTTCCAGGGATCGGATGCGGTAGGCGGTGCGGGGGTAGAAGAACTCGATTTCGTCCAGCTCACCGGGTTTGGCGTAGGAGCCGCACAGGCACTCGGCGGACATGTGTAGGTGGTCGGTGACCTCGTTGCGGGGCAGCATGAAGCGGCGCTTGTACTCGGTCATCTGGGCGTTGGTGAAGTGCACGATGGGCGAGCACCACACGATGCCGCCTTGCGGGTCGATCTCTTCGGCGTTGCGGAACCGGCGATCGGACTCACCCCACCGCATCCCCGCGAGATAGAGCACTTTGCGGGTCCGGCCGGACTTGCCACCGAGGATGGTGGCGCGGTTGCGCTGCAACGGCTCGTCCTTGAGCCGCCGGTACATCACCTTGTGTCCGGCAGGGCCAGGGAAGCCGAGCCAGACTTGACGCCGGCCGGCGTTGGGGCCAGTGCGGGCGATGACCTTGCCGAGCACGAGGTCTTCGTAGGAGTCGCGGGGGTGCAGCTCACGCAGCGGCAGACCCCAGGCGGCGGCGGTGTCACGGACGTATTGGCGAGTGTCCTCGATCCCGATGCCGGTGTTGACGTGCACCATGCCGTCATCGGGTGAGGAGTCCAGATAGCCGCGGACCAGGTGCGCCAGGACGGTGGAGTCGTTGCCACCCGACACCAGCGCCTGCCGCGCGATGATCGGGTACCGGTCGAGGGCCTCGCCGATGATGTCGTGGCTGCGCTGGATGGCCTCATCCAGCGTCCGCGCCGGTGGCGGCACGTCGGCTTTTGCGGGCTGCCCGCCGACGGTGTCGGGCATGCCGGGCAGCATGGTCGCGGTGACGATGCGGCGGCCCATCACGCCTCCTCAGGAAGGATGATCAGGCCCTCGGGCGTGAGCACGAACTCGTGTCCGTGCTCGCACGTCCACAGGTCGCCGAGGGCGTCGGGGGCGAGCGCGGCCCAGCAGGTGACCTCGGTTCGGCAGTACGGGCAGTCGGGGCCGTCGGTGACGGGCCAGCGGACGGTGGGGATGGAGAAGTCGGCGGGGCAGGCTCGGCAGCGCCAGACGTTGACCTCAGCGCCGTCGGCCATGGTGGCCGGGCCGATCCATGCCACGTCGGCGGGGCGCTGGCACGTGGGGCAGTCAGGTCCGGCCAGCAGCGGCCATTGCTCGACAAGCGGGAGTTCGGGCGGGTTGTGCGTCATGATGGATGGACCTCCATTTCGCGGGTCCTCGTTGGGGCACGTGAGCGGTTGGGTAGGGCGGTCCGGCGGCGTGCTTGGTGGCTTGTGCGTCGGGCCGCCCGTCTTGCTGTTGGGCGGTCGGCGGCGCCGTCGGGGGCCGGTCGAGTGGTCAGCGGCGGTTGCGGTCGAGGTTCTTAAGGTGGGTCCAGATCCGGCGGCCAGCGCGCAGTTGCGCGCCGCGGCCTCCGCAGCGGTTGCAGTAGCGCCAGGCGCGGCCGGACGGGGAGCGGAACCGTCCCGCACCCTGGCATTTACGGCAGGCCCGATACGGCCAGATCACGCAGTGGAGCAGGTAGCCGGCGGCGGCGAGCGTGGCGAGCAGGAGCCACATGCCGGTGGGGTGGGCGGTGTGGCTAGCGGTGGCGAGTAGGGGGCTCACAGGTGCCTCCCGGGGCGGTTTTTGGCATGGGTGCAGGTAGGGGTCGCTAGATGCTTGATCACAGGTGGGGATGGGTGTGGGTCGCTAGCCGGGCCGCTAGGTCTAGCGGTGGGGGCCGCTAGACCTAGCGGGCCGGTCGGGTGTCACGGGGTGACGTTGCCGCGGTCGTTGAGAGCGTCGAGGATGTGTGCGGCGGTGATGCCGCGGCGGTTGGTGCCCTTGCCGGTTTCGTCCTGTCCCCAAAGCTGCGCGGTGGTGATGCCGTAGGGCTTGAGGGCGGCGGTCAGTTGCTTGGCCTTGCCGGTCGGGTCGAGGTCGTTCCATGCGCCGTAGACGGTGGGGCGTAGCTCGGCAAGGCGGGTCACGATGACCTCCGACCACACCTTGTCCTCGCCGGGCAGCAGCACGGCGGCGACGTCGTCCAGCAGCGAGGAACCGTCCTCGGCACCCGGGGTGGTGGTGTCCTCGCCGATGGCGTAGCCGGTGAGGGTGCCGGCGTCCTTGCGGGCGGCGCGGGCGCGGTCGGCAATGCGATCGGCAGTGGGGCCGTCGAGGTAGTAGCCACGGGCTATCTGGGGTTCGTCGGCCTCGCCAGCGAGGTAGCCGATGCCGCGGTCCTGCTTGGTAAACGTGGTGGCCCGGATGCCGTTCTTGTACATCGAGGTGCCGAGGATCATGTCGTTCTCCAACTGGCCCATGACCCGCAGGCAGAACCGGATGCCCACGTTCGCCGAGATGCCGGTCGGGAGCGAGTCCTTGTCCGGCCGCTGCGTGGCGAGTAGGAGGATGACGCCGAGGGCGCGGCCACGCTTGATGATCGCGGTGGCCAGTTCACCAGCCTCTTTGCCGTATTCGGGGTGGGAGAACAGCTCTTGGCACTCGTCCACCACGAACACCAGCGGCCCGAGCCCGTAGGTTCGGCTGGCCGCAAGCTGCGGGGTGACCTTGTTCTCGGGGCGGACGTCCTTGGGCAGCCCGGCCAGCGTCTTCGCGCGCCGTTCCAGGTTCTTGTACACCTCGCGGAGCGAGGCGAGGCACTCGCCGATGGTGACGTCGTCGGGACCGGACCCGTAGTGGTGGGCGACCTTCTCGGCGAAGTCCAGGTCACCGGTGCCCTTGAGTTCGAACACGCGTAGCTGCGCGGTCGGGTCGAGGGCGGCGGCCAGCAACGGGACCTTGAGCGCGAACGTCTTGCCGGCGCCGGGCATAGCGCCGATGAGCATGTTGGCGTACATCAGGGTGAGGGTGACCGGGCGTCCGCGCTGGTCGGTGCCGAACGGGATCGCCTTGAACACGTCGGCGGTGGTGCCGGCCTTGACCAGCGGCCACACCGGCGGGCGGACCTGGTTCATGTCCTGGTCACCAACCCACAGCACCAACCGCCCCGCGTGCTGGTGATGCGCGGGTTCGGGCCACACGCACCCCAGCGGCCGGCGCAGCCCGGACGCCAGGCGGTCACGGCGTTCCATGATGTCGGTCGCCGTGACGCCGTAGGGGAGGTCGACCTCGGCGCGCCAGCCGGGGCCGTCACGGGTGATCGGGGCGGGGAAGGTGATCCCGGACCCGCCCTTGCCGACCGCCTTGTTGATCTCGGCATTGCCTAGCGCGGCCAGTGCCCGCACCACGATTTCAGACGTGAGCTTGGGTGCCTTGGACGAGACAACGGCGGTGTCGAGGATGCGGCGGTCGGTCGGGGTGCCGATCCACCCCAGCAGCAGCACGAGCGCTGCCAGGACGGCGGTTTGGGTGACGCCACCGGCGGCGGCCACCGACGCGGCGGCCAGCCCGGCACCGACCACACCCGCGCCAGAGATGAACAGGCGGGACCGGACGCGGTCGTTACGCTCGCCCATCAGCTTCAAATACGACTCGTCATTGCGGCGGTCGATGGCGTGTGTGCGCAGCGGACGCGACTCCAGATCGAATGTCCACCGCCACGTACCGGCCACCACTCGGTACAGGCCACGCGGCGAGCGTCCGGCCAGCCGCAGGGAGTACAGCGGGACCCGGACGGCGTGGTAGCCGGTGACGTGACCGGCGTACCCGACCGCCCACCGCACGGTGGCCTTGGCCTCGCTCGCATCGCGCAGCCACGGCGCGATGATCGGACGACGCTGTGCACGCTCACCGGTCATCCGGCGGGCGCGCACGTCCGGACGGAACGTGTCCGGACGGTCCACCAGCACGCGGCCTTCAAGCGCCTCGCCGTCGTCCCCGTCCGCGTCGTGGTCTCCAGCGTCGCCGAATGGCATGGGGCGCGGCGGGTCGGTCGGCGGGTTACTGGCCCCACCGTTGCCGGGTGCGGCGGCCGGGGCGTCGAGGTCGGGCGCCGAGTCGGCGGGGTGGTCGGCGTGCTGAACGGGCAGGCGAACGACTTCGCCCATGGCCTTTGCGTGGTTCATGACGCGTTCTCTCCCTCGGCGGCCGGGGCGGCGTTGGTCACGGAGTGGGCGGGTGTTTCGGTCTTGAGGCGGGCGAGCAGGGCGCCGACGCGGGCGTTGCCAGCGGTCTGTCCGGCGGCGCGCAGCCGCGCGGCGAGGCTGTTGCGCGTCAGGGGTTCGCCAGCGGTGTCGAGGTCGGCGGCGATGCGCCAGCCAAGGGGCATGAGGTCGTCCACGTCCGGCGGCGGGGTCTTGGCTGCTTTGCGGGTGCGGGACGGACGCGCGGACCGTCCACCGGGACCGCCTCCCCCCTTGGGTGCGCTCGTCCGCTTGCGGGTCCCGGACCGGGTGCCGGACGGTCCACCGGTCGATATTGCGGACGGTCCAGGCTCCAGCGCCGGACGGTCCACCTCGGCGACGCCCGGACGGTCCACCACCGGTCCGGCGGACCGAGCAGCGGTCATCTCGGCGGCCGGTCCATCGGCCAGCGGGGCAGGGGCGAGGTCACCGAGTCGGTACAAGGCGCGGACGCGGCGGGGTGCGCGGCGGCGCCATGCCCACCGGCCGTAGGCGTCCTGCAGATCGGTCAGGGCGAGCACGCGGGCGCGTTCACGGGCGAGCGCGTCGGGATAGGAGCGGATCTCCCACAGCACCATGCGGCGCCACAGCTTGAGCGTGGGCCACGGGGCGAGAATCCAGCGCGAGGCGCGGATCCCGTCCATGCGGGTTCCGGCAGCGATGCCGGCGCGGATCCTGATCACGTGCGCGGCGATCTCGACCGCGCACACCCACAGCGCCGGGAGCATGGCGTGCGCGAGGCGTCCGAACGCGGTCGACTGCTCGGCGACGTTCAGGTAGACGGTCGCGGCGGTCAGCGCCCACGGGATGAACCGCAGCCACCGAACGCGCATGTCCAGCCGAGCAAGGACGATGTCGAGGGCGGCAAAGATCGCAATGCCCAGGTCGATACCGATCGGCACCGACCACGCCAACCGCCCAAACGACGGCCGGGCAGCGTCGGCGACCGCGGCGAAGCTGTTGATGAACCCCAGCAGTCCCAGCACGGTCACCAGCGCGGCCACCACGGCAACCGCGGTGAACTCGTTACTGGTGAGCGGACGCCCCTGCGAGGTGTCGCCCTCGGCGCTCTCGGGCGTGGTCGGCGAGGCGGGCGGGTCGGTCGGGATCTCGTTGGGGGGCGTCAGCGGTCGGAGCGGGATGGCGGCATGGTCGGCGGCGTGCGAGGTGGTGGCCTGTGCGCCGAGGTTCGCCGGGACGTGGAACGGAGTGGCGGTCATGGGTTGTGCCTCCCGTCGGGGGCGGTCCGGACCGGGTTGGAGTCGACGCCCGGACGGTCGCCGGCCGGGCGGCCGGTCGAGTGGTCGGCGGGGTGGTATTCGGGGTCGAGGTCGGCGGCCATGATCGGTGCGCCGCACGGGTGGCAGCGGAATCGGACCGGGCCGCCGTCCAGCGGCGTGCGGCAGGTCAGGCAGCGCTTGACCGGACCGGCGTGCAACGTTCGGCGCGGCGCGGCGGCGTAGCCGGGGGTGGGCGTGATCATGCCGCGGTCACCTCCGCCTCGCCGAGGTCGGCGACCTCGGCGCACTCAAGGCAGGTACCGAGGTGGCGGGGCAGGACGTAACCGGCGTCGCGTCGGCAGGTCGGGCACAGCCGTCGGGCGGCCAGTGCCTTGCCGAGAGCGAGGCGCTGACGCTCGGACGGGACACGCTTGGGCAGCGCGAGGCGGACATCGTAGAGATAGGCGGCGCGCACTCCACCGGGCGTGTTGTAGCGGCGGGAGTTCCACAGCACTTGTCCGGCGATCTCCTGACCGCCAGGGCGCAGGCCCTCGGCGGCGAGCT
Source organism: Actinomadura darangshiensis (assembly GCF_004349235.1). GTDB lineage: Bacteria > Actinomycetota > Actinomycetes > Streptosporangiales > Streptosporangiaceae > Spirillospora > Spirillospora darangshiensis. Next base: position 42,607 of record NZ_SMKY01000014.1, read on the forward strand.
GGCGGTGGGTGCGCAGGTGCGGCGGCGCCATGCGCCACGGCCACGTGGGGATTCCGAACCGGGCGCCGGTCGGGTCGTAGAACCGGGCAGGGCTACGGCGGCGGGTCATGACGCCACACCTCCCGCACGGCTCATGGCGAGCGCGGGCCGCTGCACGGTGACCAGATGCCAGCCGTCCTCACTCAGCGACCGGTAGGCCATCCGAGCGGCGGCCACCGTCAACGCGACGGCCACCACGGCGGTGAGAGCGAACGTCGGCACGGGGTGCGTGATCAGCAGCACCACACCGGCGCCGGCGAGGCGGAACGGGGACAGGCTCAGCCAGCACAGACCGGCGAGCACGGCCAGCGACAGGAGCAGGGCGGTCATGCCGACACCCCCAGCGAGGCCAGCAGCGCAGCGGCGAACAGCCATCCGACATGCCATGACTGGTCAAGGGCGTAGGCACCCGTGCCGGTCGGTGCGGCGGCGCCGTCGCCGAGCCGGGCGAACTCGCCCTTCCCGTGGATCAGCGTGCGACCGAGCCAGTCGGCCAGCCTCAGCAGCGTGAACCTACGGTCGGCCCAGTAGTGCGAGACCGCGTCCACCGCCAGCGCGACGCCGAGGGCGTAGGGGTTGACCGGCAGGGCCAGCACCAGCGCCACCAGCGCGACGGCGGCGGCCTTGACGGCGGTCAACGTGGCCACGTGGCGGGCACACAGCAGGCGGCCGGACCAGCCGGGCGCGCCCTTGCCGCATGCCTGCCCGTGCGTCTGCAACCAGTGATCTCCCACCTCGTGCGCGGCGTACAGCGCGGCGAACACGGCCGGGAAGACGATCGGGTCGGCACCGAGCATCACGCCACCTCGCCCAGGTCGGGCGCGGGCAGGGTCCGGACCTCGCGACGTAGCGCTGCCAGCTCACGCGGCAGGTGGCCTGCCCAGACACCGAACGTGGGGCGGATCCGCAGCGCGTAGTCCAGGCACAGCTCCCAGACCGGGCAGTCCTCGCACACCTCGCGGGCCACGTCCTGACGGGCCAGCCGCTCGGCGATCGGCTCGGACTCGAACGCGTCGGGTCCCATGTGCAGGTCCGGGTCGTGTCGGCAGTCGCCGCGCGTCGCCAGTTCGGTCACCAGGTTCGCCAGCGACATCGCGGACGGAGCAACGGTCTGCGGGTAGTTGGTCGTCATCGCCGGTCAGCCCAGCGAGCCCGAGAACGTCGTAATCGCGTGGATCACCTGGTTGACCAGTGCGGCGGCCTTCTCCGGGTTGTTGATCGCGAAGATGGCGACGGCGATGCCGGCGAGCCACTGCGGGATGTTGCTGGACTTCTGCGGGAACACCTGGAACCTCCTGATGACCTTGCGGGCACTTACGGTGATTCGCTCCGTTGGGAGCGGGTCACTGGTCGCAGCGTATACGTAGCTTCGTATACGCACAAGGCCTAGGTATACGATGGTGCGTATACGCTGGTCAAAAGGCCACCGAACAGCGAAGGGGTTGATCAGGAGTGGCAGAACCGGCCTACGTCCGCATCGCAGGCGAGTACGCCCGACGTATCCGACGGGGTGAGCTCGCACCCCGCACCCAGCTACCGAGCTACGCCGAGATCGCCCAAGAGCACGGCGTCTCGGACATCGTGGTTCGGAAGGCCCTCGAACTCCTCCAGAGCCAGGGCCTCGTTCGCTCCGTACGCCGGCGAGGAAACTTCGTCGCCGACCGGCCGAACCTCGTTCGCGTGTCTCCTGAACGCCAGATGGAGACCGCCGAACGGTCATTCGAGAACGAGTCCGAACAGCAGGTTCAGGTAGAGCGAGAGACTCAGCAGATCCCCGCCTCAACCGAACTCGCGGAGGCCCTCGGCGTACCGGCGGGGCAGGAGATCAACCACGTCATCACCCGAGCCACCGAGAACGGGCGACCGATCTCGATCTCGGACACCTACCAGCCGCGGGACGTCGCCGGCATCTCGGAAGCCGCCTACCTGGAAGAGACGATCTCTGACCAACTACCAGCGGAGTCGCATGCCGAGTGGCTACGGACTACGCCCGGCGACCTCGTCAAGACAGTTCACCAGCAGTTCCTGTCCGCCGACGACCGAATCATCATGCTCTCCGACATCTCATATCCCCGCGACCGCTACGACGCGTTCGTGTTCCGCATGACCCTCAAGTAGAGCCATGACAAAGGGGGTGCCGACTCGTTTCGGCACCCCCTTTGTCATGCACGGACTCAGATTCTGACCCAGCCCTGTGCCATGTCCCTATCTGTCCACCAAGAAACGAAGTGTGGATCTACGGTGTCGAGTCTCCAGCGAGACGACAAGGCGTCGAAGAAGGCATCGTTGCCCGTCTTGCCGCCCCTCGGCTCCCCAATGTAGACGATTCGCTCGCCGCCAGCAGCCTCGTACAACGTGAGCGCCTCACACGACATAGTGTCGCCCCAGCCAGGAGGCCAGCAGAGGAATAGCGTGTAATCCGATGACCGGGCACGCGTCGCAAAATCGGCCATGTTTCTAACAGGGTGCCAAACGTCAACCTGGCCGACCACTTTGGGGAACGAGGCATTCAGTGCCTTGTCCGGCGGTTCGGAATCATACGCGTCAACCGTCAACCCTGCGCGAGCCAACTGCGCAGCCCAATAGCCTCGGCCGGCTCCGAGTTCTACAATCGGGAGATTTCCACAGAAGTTCGCGGCCCATTCGATCGTCTGCGGGGACGGTATCGCGTACGCGTAGCTAGCCTGCAAGAGCATTTGCGCAAAGGCGAGTCGCGCACTGCCTTCCGCGCGACCACCGTTCACCAAACGACGACCATCATGCTCTACGACCAACGGCTCAACAATGTCCCAATAAGGGTTTGTGCTCGCGGTCTTGCCAGCGGTCATATAATGCACGAACCGCAGATCGAACTGCGCGTCAGTATCGTCATCTCCGGTACCTGCCAGCCGTGCCGCCGTGCTCAGGTACTCGGCCACTTTGGGGTACTCGGACTGAAGCCTCTGCTCATCCCTCAGCAGCCCAGCAAGTTCGTTCCACCGACTCCGTGTCATGGTCAGCTTGGCCATGGTGCGAGTCTCTCGCACTGCGCACGAGCGGTCTACCCCTTGCCGTCACATGTCATCCAGTCGGGCTCTCACCTTGCGGCGAAGCATCTTCTTGCCCTTGCCTGAGTTGCTCTGGCAAGGCCCTGGAGTGCACCTTCCTCAGATAGGCCAAAGACTCCGGTAGTGACGGATCGTGCTCAAGCGCATCAGAGAAAAACTCTAGGCGCGACCTATTTTCGTCGATGATTTCACGCCAACTGCGAACGAAAGCGCGAACCTTTGGCTGCATTTCGTCCCTTGATGGCGGCTCATAAAACAAGCCGCGTGCATTATCTCCGTGCATTCGATTTCGCGCTGTATCGCTTATCCTGCTTCCAACAAGAATAAAGTCCCACATGGCTGCCGGATCACGGAATCGAACATCAGAGATAACAGTATTACCATAGTCCTCTACTTGGTCTATCTCCTTTCGCCCAAGGAGGACACCCGGTGCCTTCAACTCGACAACCAGATGCCTTACTCGGCCGTGCTCACGCTTCGAGACCGCGAGATGTAGGTCAAGTCTGCCGCTCTTACCCTCAGGCGTACGGACTGGGCGAATTTTATCCGTCGGCAAGCCAGTCAGTTTTAGATGCGTCCGCAATGCCTCAGTGAGGCCGCGTTCACTTCTCATCACATTATATTCTTCACCAAACACCCACAGTTCTTTCTCAAGCATTCGGTGAAGATGGTCTTTTTCCTTCACATCCTTGGATCCGACTGCATCGTACACAATGTGGTCGAGAGCAACCAAGAACCGGCCACGGTCTGCAATCTTCGATGTGGAGCGAATTATGTTACTTAGAGATGTGGAGTCGATAAGCTCGGTTAGGGCGTCCCTATCGCTTGTCGGGAGCGCAAGCACTTCATGTAGAATTTTGAGCAACGATTCAGGTTCATGGCGAAGCACGTTCTGGAGTAGATGAAGCGTCAAGCCTGCACTCATCTTCCCTTGGGCGATATGCCCACTAAGAGTGCCCGAAACTAGGTCGAACGTAGCTTGCTCTACACGCTCCACTTCGTTCTGCGGAGGCTCCTTGTAGGGATAGACGCCAGTCTGCTTCCAATGTTCGATCTGACTCCTTCTGTCTTGCCGACGCCTCCAACTGAAATAGTCACGGACTGCTTCTCTAACATCTCTCACGATCTCCGCTACAGGAGATGGCGCAAGCTCTCCTAGCGCGACATCTTCGCCGCTTTCACTAAAGCCAGGCCAAGCCACATAGACCGAAAAATTGTATCGCGGCTCAATATCCTTCCCGTCCACCTCATGGACCGCGTGATCTATGGATTCGCCATAATAGATCGAATGGTGCTTTCCAGCTTTCCACTCAATGATTCTGATCGCGTAGGACACCCTACCTTCCTCGGTTTCGATGGTCCGATCCAGAAGCCTGTTCTCCGAGATCTGATCCGTGACATCTATCAAAGAACCATCATAGAAAATTTCGACGTTTGGATTATTTAGCAAGAACGGGGCGAAAGTGGCCGCTACGCTCTCCCTAGCTCGCGGTGACGCCAAGCGCTGAACTCTCGCCGTTTGAGAATCATTGAATGCAGTAAAAACCGTGCCCGATCGTTCTCTCCCGGCGAGCTCAACACTTTCATAGTTAAACCGGTGACGGTCGAATCGACTTCCGTTTATGGTCAACTTCCAACGCTTGCCCGCAGTATCGTCACTTATACTGACCCACCGAATCCTGTCGCCTAGAGCGAAAGCATGGAGACGCCCTTGTCCTTTACTTCCCCAAACTTTTCGCTTGCCGTTCTTACTACGCTTAGCTCTAGATTTCCAGGAGTTGCCTATCTCGCCGAAAGTCCGAGCCACTTCATCGACACTTATGCCATGTCCCCAGTCCCGGACAATTACCTTGTTGACGGCTTCCAACTCGCCGCGCTCAAAGGAAATATCGATCCGGTCGGACTCAGCGTCGAGCCCATTCCAGATGAGTTCGATGATCGCGCGGACCGGATCCTTTTCACTCGCAATCCGCTGAACGTGGTCATCACTGGCCGACAGCACCAACTCGGGCATAGGCCGAAGGTAACCAGAGTTGGACTCGCTGTCACGTGTTGGGGCCAACTCTGGCCGGATCCCGCTGTGGTGGGTCTCTACCGCCGTCCTGGGCTGGTTCGCCGGCCGACCCGTGAGACGCCCAGGAAGCACCTTCAGGGGGAGATCGCGAGGCACAAGCTTCGCGCCGCTTCGTTTCTCCTCAGAGCCGCTCACAGCGACGCGGCGTGTTCCACTTGTGCCCCAACGATGACGACCTAGCCGCGTTTCCCCTGGTAAAGGGCCGTATCGGTGGTGGTCTCCGGAGCCGTGTGCGCAGGTTCGAATCCTGCAGGGGGCACCTCTCAATCACCAGCAGAAACATCTGCTGAGCTGCCCGGACAGCAGGAAGGACCAGCCAGCGACGGGTGCGGCAATGGGCCGCCGAATGCGGTCGATGGCGACCATCTGTGGACCAGCCAGGGACCAGGCATTTCGCCCGCCCTGGACGTCTCCTCCCCTTCCGAAACAACGGCAGCACCCTCCCCGGACGACGCGCCGGTCGATCCAAGACCTCCACCGCCAGGACCACCGGATACTGCGGCCGCTTCGTCGGCCGAAGACTTCGCGAGCGAGCCGGCGTTCGCGTGGTGGGAGTGGTCTGATTGACAGCCGCCCGGACTCTCGGGAGCGTTCCGCACCGCGCGGATGTAAACGCAGCGTTTTGCACATGGTGCGGCGGCGTCCCGCAGAAACCCGTGAGCGTTTCGCGGCGGTACCGGCGTGGACGCTCGATGTTGTGTGGGCCGGGGGCCGTCGGGCCTCCGGGATGGTTCGGCCGAAGCGTGGCGCCTCTACGCGGCCGTCCTCGACCAAGCGGCACGGGGCAACCGGTCCAGCACGATCGAGACAACGGTCGGACGGCTGGCGGCGCTGTCTGGCGTGTCGGCCTGTACTGGACGGCGGCGGCTGGCCGAACTGGAGGTCACGAGTCTAGTCGAGGTGGCCCAGCGTGAAGGCGGTTGGTTGTCCTTGCGGGCGCCGCCGACCCCTGAGCAGGCCACCGCGGCCGCCGCGGCGTTCGCGCTGCATGGGCGGCCTCGAGTCAGCAGGAGCGGCCCCTCTCATATTGCGGCACTCGCCCCTCCCAGGAGCCGGGACACAGCGGTGGCAGAGTCCGGCACTCCACCACAGGCACCCGCTACCGATGCTTCCTCTGCTGAGTCACCGCCGCTTCCCGCCGTAGGCGCCTCCAGCAACCAGGGGCGCGTCACGGTCGCCAAGCGGCGCTGGCCCGCCCCGCCGGCCGCTGGCGCCCTCCCTGGCTTCGCACTCACCGAACGACAACCGTCGCCAAGGAAAACCGACTCCGAACGTCGGAACCCACCACCGCAGCAGAGCCGGCCTGATCCTGCCGCCGCGCACCGTCACGCCGCATTGGCCCGCCGCCTTCTCCAGGTGCACAGCGCTGCTGAGCGAGAAGCCCTCATGCACCCCACCTCCACCACCCTGACTCCTCATCGAGGGCGTCCGGCGAGGACATTTGCTTCCGCAACACTTCGTGGTCCGGGCTCTGCTGGAAACTGCGAATCCACCCCCGACCCTAACGCTGTAAGGTTTGGACATGCCTTATTTCCTCAATGGCCCTGTCCTTGCCGTCAGCGCCAGTGCCCGGATCACCGCTATTTCGTCCGATCGACCTCGACGCGGCAGGGGCGGAAGTGACCGGCATCGTCAGAGGGCGCCTTCCCCGGAGGTGTCCGGTTGAGCCTTGGGGTCAGCGGTCCCCCTCGTACTCCTCCTCGCGCTCCCCGGCGGCATTGGAGTTGCGGCCGTTGCCGCTCTTGGCGTTACCGGAATCGGAGACCTTGGACGCCGTGGAGTTCTTGGACGCCATAAAATCGCCGCCCTTCTCCTCCTGAGCGAGTTCGTCATCACGTAGCGGCGGAAGTGCGTGAGTTCGAGGCGGGCACGGCGGCCCTGGGCGCGCCAGATGCTGCCGGTCCGCTCGAAGAGGCCCTGCGGGTGGTACTCGAGGGCGCGGGTCAGGTTCGGCGAGGACACGATGTCAGCGGCGGTGGGGCGCGACTGGGTCGCTGAGAACCAGCGCGGGGCGCGGCGCGGTTCTGCGCTGGAAGGCGCGTATACAACCGCCGCGACAACATTCGATACACCCAGTCGTATCAGCCCCGAACACCGCCCGGCGAGCACCCCTCGCCTGCATCACCAGCCGCTAAGGGCTCGCCGGCCTCCTGAAGGTCAAGGGCACCGGCAGCGAACCGAACCGCTACGTCACCTTCGACCCTCACGGTCTGGCAGGGACGGCCGCATCCGCCGACTGACCCGAGGCGTGCTCCGCATTCGGCCGCGTGACTGTTGCGCACGCTGGAACGCGACCAGGTGCGGCGCTCACGACCTCTCTCCTGACGCCTCGGTCAGGGGGTGTGGGGGCGGATGTCGAGGAGGGCCAGGTGATCAGGGGCGGACACCATGTCGATCATGGTGATCATTTCGTTGGTGATCGTGAAGGCGAAGACCACCTTGGGGTGTTCGGCAGAGGGCCAGACCAGGCCGGGGGTGCCGTTGATGAGGGCGGGTCGCGCCGCTTGGGCGCGGCCGGAGAAGGTCCCCGCGACGTCGACTGCGCCCAGCACCAGTCCCGGGGCGCCTGCCCGCGCGGCCGTCTGGTCGGCGTGCAGTGCTACGTCAGGGTCGAGGAGGGTGATCAGCGTGCTGAGGTCGCCCAACTGGGAGGCCCTTAGGAACGCGTCGACCACCGCGCGTTGACGAGCCTTCGCGGCCTCGGGCGGGCCTGGGGCACCCTGGATGCGGCGGCGGGCCCGGCTCGCCAGTTGCCGGGCGGAGGCGGGCGTCCGGTCCATGATGCGGGCGATCTCGTCGAACGGCACGGTGAAGATGTCGTGCAGCACGAACGCGACCCGCTCGGACGGTGTGAGTGTGTCCAGGACCATCAGCATCGCGAAGCCGACGGAATCGGCGAGGACAGCCGACTCTTCGGGGCCGTCCTCGTCCGCACCCTGGGCGCCCTGGTCGTCCACGAAGTCCTCACGCCGGGAAGCGCGCGACTTGAGCATGTTGAGCGCGACGCGGGTAACGATCGTCGTCAGCCACCCGGACAGGTTCTCCACCCCGCCGGCTCCGGCCGCGTTGACCCGCAGCCAGGCCTCCTGAACGGCATCGTCGGCCTCGCTCGGTGATCCGAGCACCCGGTAGGCCACATTCCGCAGGCGGGCCCGGTGCTCCTCGAAACGGGCCGCCAGGAATTCGTCCTCGGTCATCGTCACACTCTTTCGTCGCGGGTTGTCAGTCCCTTGACCACCGGAACGACGTCGATGTGACGTGACAACGCGGGAGCACAGACATGAACCAAGGCGTCCAGACCATCATCTTCCCCGTCCAGGATCTGGACAAGGCCAAGGCTTTGCTGGCCGTGCTCGCCGACGGCGAGCCCTACATGGACCAGCCCTACTACGTCGGATTCAAGATCGCCGGGCAGGACGTGGGGCTGGACCCCGCCGCTCGCGAGAAGGGCCTGATCCACCCGACGCCCTACTGGCATGTCGCCGACATCCGCGCCAAGTACCAGGCGCTCCTGGACGGCGGTGCCGTGTCCGTGCAGGAGGTCCGTGACGTCGGCGGCGGAAAGCTCGTCGCCTCGGTGAAGGACGGCGAAGGCAACATCATCGGCCTCATCCAGGCCGAGGGCTGAACGGTGGCCCGACCGAGGGAAAGGGGGCACCATGCGACGCTGGGCTGAGTTGATGCTGGCCCACCGCCGGCTGGTCATGGTGTTCTGGCTCGTCGTCGCCATCGCCGGCGGCGCCGTATCCGGCCAGGTCACCGAGCGTATGACGACCGACTACTCGCTGCCGGGCGAGCCCGGCAGCGAGACCGCCGAGCAGATCACCAGGACCTTCGGCAACGGCGGCTACACCGCGCCCTATCTGGTGACTTTGAGCCTCCCCGAGGGCCGGACGGTCGCGGGCGACCAGGCGGGAGTGGCCGCCGTGTTCGCCCACGTCCAGGCCGAGGTCCCCAACGTGCGAGTGCTGGACCAGGCCACCACGGGTGATCCGGCCTTCGTCACCGAGGACGGGCGCACCGCCTACGCCATGGTGTTCTTCCAGTACGAGACGTCGGCCACCGCCAAGATTCCCACCGACGAGATCCACCGGGCGCTGGACGCCGCCAAACCACCGGGCACCACGATCGGTGTCACCGGTGAGAGCGTTCTGGGCACGGGTTCGGAGTCCGAGGGGCCGGGGATCCTGATCGAGGTGCTCATCGGCTCGGTCGGCGCGCTCGCGGTGCTGGCGTTCGTGTTCGCCTCGATGCTGGCGTTCCTGCCGCTGATCATCGCCGCGGCGTCTATCCTGGCGACGTTCGCGCTGCTGCTGCCGCTGAGTGAACTCGGTACTTTCTCCGCCCTCGTGCAGTTCCTGATCGCGTTGATCGGGCTGGGCGTGGCGATCGACTACTCGCTGCTGGTGGTGACCCGGTGGCGGGAGGAACGCCATCGTGGCGCGGACAACCATGAGGCCGTGGTCATCGCGACGCAGACCGCCGGGCACGCCGTGGTGTTCTCCGGGGTGACGGTCGCGATCGGGCTGCTGGCGCTGCTGGTGCTGCCGGTACCGTTCATGCGCAGCCTCGGTGTGGGCGGGGCGCTGATCCCGCTGGCCAGTGTCGCCGCGACGCTCACTCTGACGCCCGCGATCCTCGGCAGCGTCGGTCCCCGTTGGGACTGGCCGAGGATCCGCCGGGAGGACTCCGCCAGCCGGACATGGAGCAGGTGGGCGAGCCTGATGGTGCGGCGCCGCTGGATCGCGGCGGGCGTGTCGATCGTGGCCCTGCTGGCGCTGGTCGGAGCGTTCACCGGCATCAGGGTCGGGATGTCGTCCAGCGATTCGCTGGCCGAGAGCGGACCGGCCTACGAGGCGCTGGCCACCCTGGAGCGGGGCGGGGTCACCACCGGCAACCTCACGCCGATCGAGGTCCTCGCGTCCACCGGCCGGGCACGGTCCGTGGCCGCCGAACTGGGAAGGGTACCGGGGATCGAGCGGGCGCTCGTGCCCCACGGGCCGGCGAGCAACCGGGCCGGCAAGACGGTGGTCGTGCTGATACCCGACGAGGAGACGGTCAACTCCAAGAGCGTCGACACGGTCAGGGATGTCATCGACCGGGCCGAACGCACCCCGGGTGTCTTGGGCGTCACCGGCACGGGAACCGCGCAGATCGACTTCCTCAACGCGGTCTACGGCAACTTCCCCCTGATGCTCGCGCTGATCGCACTGCTCACCTACGTCCTGCTGGTGCGGGCATTCCGGTCGCTGCTGCTGCCCCTGAAGGCGGTGCTGTTCAACCTGCTGTCGATGGGCGCGACGTTCGGGCTCATCGTGCTGTTCTGGCAGCAGGGCATCGGATCCGACCTTGTCTTCGGCGTCTCGGAGACCGGAGCGGTCACGTTCTGGGTGCCGCTCACGGTGTTCGCGTTCCTGTACGGCCTGTCGATGGACTACGAGGTGTTCATCCTGGCCCGGATGCGTGAGGAGTACGACGCGTCGGGGTCCACCACGACCGCGATCGTGCAGGGCATCGGCCGCACCGGACGCCTGGTGACGAGCGCGGCGCTGATCCTGTTCCTGGCGTTCGCGGCGCTGGCGTCCAGTCCGGGCACCGACCTGAAAGTGATGGCGACGGGGCTCGGATTCGGGATTCTGCTGGACGCCACGATCGTCCGCTCGATGCTGCTTCCATCACTGGTGTCGCTGATGGGCACATGGAACTGGTACCTGCCTGAATCGGTCGCCAAGATCCTCCGCGTGAAGCCGTCCCGGCCGGCCACCGCCCCACCCCGGCCGGAGCCCACCCGAGTCGGCTGACCACCCACGGCACCTGTCCCGCGAGGGTGCGGCCCGGAGGCCGCGCCCCCGCGGGAGGGCCCGAAAGAGATGGCCTCCTCCCGGCTTCCCGCACGACCGGCCCCGTGTCCGCTATGACCAGGGCCTAGGGTCGGCCGGTGCCCTCGAAGCGCATCGCCATGATGGGCAGTCCGCTGACGCCCAGCTCGCGGACCACCCGGACGCGGTTGGCCAGCGGGAAGACGAACCCGTAGAGCAGGCCCCTGCCGCGCGGCGCCCGCAGGTCGCGCACCTCGGCGACGTGCGGGATCTCGCGGAGCCGGTCCTTCTCCGCCGCGTCCACCGCCCACGGCATGGGGGGCGAGACGTATCCCTGCGCGGTCTTCATCTTCCCCTCGACGGTGCGCTGGCTGAACCACGGCGGCACCCCGTCGAAGATCATGGTGGAGCCGCGGAACCGCTCCGCGCACTCGGCGACGAGCCGGTGCACCTCTTCGCCCTGGAAGTACATCAGCAGGCCCTGCGCGGACAGCAGCAGCCCCTTGGACGGGTCCACGTGCTCCATCCACTCACCGTCCAGCGCCGAGCCGCCGACCGTCCGTACCCGGCCCGTGTCGTCCGGCAGCAGCCGCTCGCGCAGTTCGGCGATCTCGGGCAGCTCGACGCCGAGCCAGCGGACCCGCTCGTTGTCGACCCGCCAGAACTGCGTCTCCAGCCCCTCTCCGAGGGCGACGACCTGGCCGTCGGGGTGCTCGTCGATAAAGCGTCGTATTTCCTCGTCGAAACGGCGTGCGCGCAAAGCCTGCCATTGGCCGAGGCTGGCCTTGCCGAATCGCTCCTCGAACGGGTAGTCGATGACGGAGTCGACCAGTCCGATCGCTTTGGGGTCCTTGAGCACCGCGTCCGGACGCCTTGCCTCGGAGGCGCGCTGGTAGAGGTTCCAGAGAAGCGTCTCAGGAACACCCTCCAGATCGACCTTCGACTTGGAGTCTTCCGGCATGCCACTCCTCTCGACTCCTTAAACGCCACGAGAGCATATCAAGCACCCTTTCCTGGCATCTCATAGAAGGCCGGAATGCCGCCATTGGTGAGGTTCGGCCGGACGCCCGACGCAGCGTCCGCGAACCCGCCCCGAAGACCCGATCACGGTGGAGCAGGTCAGGAGGGGAGTGCTCCTATGCCGCTGTAGTGGGGGACCTCTGGGGCGTCCTGTGAGAGCGGGTCGGGGCGCCAGCGGGAGCAGGACACCACGCCCGGGTCCAGTAGGCGGGTTCCGGCGAACAGGGCCTCGATCTCCTCCGGGGAGCGGGCGCGGATCAGGGTGCCGCCGCGTTCCATGACCTCCCGCACTGCCCGGCGCATGGCTTCGCCGTCCAGTTCGTCGGTCGTGGCGTCGCAGGTGTGGGAGATGACGAGGTAGCCGCCCGGGGCGAGGCCGCGCAGCAGGTCGGCGGTGAGGCGCTGTACCTCTGCGTCGTCCAGGATGTGGTTCAGGACCCCGAGCAGCATCATGGCCACCGGACGGTCGAACTCCAGCGTCCTGGACGCCTCGGAAAGCACGGTCCGCGTGTCCTGGATGTCGGCCTCGATGTAGTCGCACGCCCCTTCCGGGGTGCCCGTCAGCAGCGCACGGGCGTGCCCGAGCACCAGCGGGTCGTTGTCGACGTAGACGATGCGGGAGTCCGGGGCCACGCGCTGAGCGACCTCGTGGGTGTTGTCGACGGTCGGGAGGCCGGCGCCGAGGTCCAGGAACTGCCGGATCCCCTGGGACACCAGGAAGCGCACCGCCCGGCCGAGGAAGGCGCGGTCCTGCTTCGCGGAGGCGGCGATTCCCGGCAGGACCCGGAGGACGGCGTCGCCGGCCTCGCGGTCCACCTGGTAGTTGTCCTTGCCGCCCAGCTAGTAGTCCCAGATGCGGCCGAATGCGGGGCGGTCGTGTCGATCTCCGGTCGTGGCGTGTCCGGCATCCGCGGCCCCTCCGTTGGACGTCGCCCGTCATCCTTCCCGCCTACGGTACGGCGTAGACGGTCAGCCAGATCGTGCGGGCCAGGGTGCGGGCCATCTGCTCGTCGCCCGGTCCTTCGTCGTGGTGGCAGTGCGCGGAGACCGTGCGTTCCACCGTCCAGATCAGGACCTGGGCCGTCGTCGGAGTGTGCATGCCGGAGCCGACGGTGCCGGCGCGCTGCTCGGCGTCCAGGCGGTTCTGGACGACCTCGGTGAGGCGCCGCATCCGGTCGCGCCAGAAGGCCGCGACGTCCGGGTCGTAGCCGGCGACCTCCCCGAGCGCGTGGAGGACGCGGCGGTGCTCGCGGTAGGCGGCGATCGTCTGCCGCATGGCATGGGCGACGCCGTCCTCGCCGTCGGCGTGGTCGGCCCGCCACCAGGTCACGGCCTCGCCGAACAGGGCCTCGACCGCCTCCTCCGCCATCGCGATCAGCAGCCGGCTCTTGTCCGGGAAATGCAGGTAGAAGGTCGAGCGGGCCACGTCCGCCCGCTCGGCGATGCGCTGGACGGGCAGCTCGGTGTACGGCGTCCCGTCGGCCATCATCTCGGCGGCCGTCCGCAGTACGCGGCGCCGCACGTCGTCACGCCGTTCGCGGACCTTCCTGCGCGGCTGCGTGGTGGAGGCCATGGCGGCAGCGTACCCGCCGGCGACGTGATCGGACAGTGTGTCGACAGTGTGCTTGACAGCCGTTGGCAACCGAATCACACTCGGTCCACGGCTCCACCTGAGGGGCCCGACGTCACGGGGGGCATGGCCGAGGAGGCTCAACGTGGTACGTCCCTACACCGTCCGCCGGAACCTGGCGCTGCTCTTCTCGCTGGTCCTGGCCGTCACGGCCCTCGCCGCGCTCGGACCGGCCGGTCGCGCGAAGGCCGGCGACGACCCCGGGTCCTGGATTCCCCGCACCGACATCAAGCGCTCGGACCTCACGCAGGTGCCCGGCAAGCTCGCCGAGCCCCGCGACGACGGTCCGCACCCCGGGTCCGCCACCGAGTGGTGGTACTCGCACGTCATGGACCCGGCCACCCACCGCACGTTCATCGCGATGCTGTTCACCGCACCGGTCCCCGTGGGGCTGATCTTCTGGTACCCGGAGGAGGGCGGGAAGACGGTGCTGCCGGAACCGGTCGCCGCGGTGACCGCGAAGGACGGCCCGTCCGTCACCAGCAGCGCCGGCGACCTCGTCTACGACCCGCGGCGCGGCTACCACCTGACGTGGCACGGCCTGTTCGCCAAGGCCGACATCTGGTTCGACAACGCCCTGCCCGGCGTGACCGGCGGGCCGATCGATTATGACGGCGGCCAGACGATGTACTGGTCGTCGCCCGTCGCGACGAGCCATGTGAACGGATGGCTCCAGCCGCCCGGATCCTCGTCCCGCATCGACGTCAGCGGATGGCGCGGCTACCACGACCACAACTGGGGCAACTTCAACGTCGCCGACCAGCGCTACTCCGGCTGGGAGTGGGGCGTCTCGCACGAGGCCGACGGCACCGCGACGCTGCTCGGCGGCGTGGTCAAGGGCGACGGGACCTGGCAGGGCGTCGTCGGCCGGGTGACCGAGGACGAGACCTACGGCTGCATGAGCACGATCAAGCTGTCGGACTGGAAGGTGTCCGGCCTGTTCAGCTACCCGGACAGGACCAGGCTGACCTGCCCGACCTCGCTGCTCGCGACACCGGACGGCCTCAAGGGCGAGCGGCCGGGGCTGGACCGGACCTTCCACGTCGTGGACCCGTTCATCCTCGACTCCGGGCTGCTCGCCCTGCCCGAGTCACTGGGCGAGACCACCCCCGGGTCGCTCGGCCTCATCGAGCACATCCGGACGCTGGCGGCGCGGCTGCCGCGGTCCTGACCCCCGCACCCCGAGAAGGACGGCGACCATGGGCAGTGAAAATGGACAGTGAACAGAGCACAGGCGACCGCCGGCCGACCGGCCTCACGCGGCGCAGCGTCCTGTACGGCACGGCCGCGGTCGGCGCGGCGGCCCTGCTCCCCGCCGCGTCCGCGCACGCGGCGCCGGGCACGAAGAAGAAGGTGGCGATCCTCGGCGGCGGCATGTCCGGGCTGGCCGCCGCCCACGAACTGATCGAGCGCGGCTTCGACGTCACGGTCTTCGAACGCAAGGCCCTCGGCGGGAAGGCCCGGAGCATCCCGGTCGAGGGCACCGGCAAGGGCGGACGGCGCGACCTCCAGGGCGAGCACGGCTTCCGGTTCTTCCCCGGGTTCTACCGCAACGTGCCCGACTCGATGCGGCGCATCCCGGTCCAGGGCAACGCCGACGGCGTCCACGACAACATGATCGACCTGTCGTCGACGCGGATCTCCCGCAACGGCGGCCGCTCGGACATCATCGTCCCCGAACTGCTCGACCCGGGCGGCGGCGGGCTGACCCTCGACGTCCTCAAGGAGACGCTGACGGGTCTCGTCGAGCAGGTGAGCGCCCTCCCGGCGGACGAGCTGCTGCTGTTCGTCAACCGCTTCATCGTCTACGTGACCAGCAGCGACGAGCGGCGCCTCGGCCAGTGGGAGAACGTCCCGTGGTGGGAGTACGTGCGGGCGGAGGGCAAGTCCAGGGACTACCAGGCGATCGTGGCGCGGTTCCTGACCCGCGGGCTCGTGGCCGTCAAGGAGGAGGTGGCCAGCACCAAGACGGTCGGCGCGATGGGGCAGGCGTTCGTGCTGTCGGGCATCGGGCTCGGCACCGACGGCGGCCTGGCGCGCATGCTCACCGCACCCACCAACGAGGCCTGGATCGATCCGTGGGTGGCCTACCTGCGCGGTCGCGGGGTGAGGTTCGAGGTCGGCCAGACGGCCGAGGCGCTGGAGGTCGCGTCGGGACGGATCCGGTCCGTGCGGCTCGTGGACGCCGCGGGCACCCGCCGCGGCGCCGAGGCCGACTGGTTCGTCTCCGCGATGCCGGTCGAGCGGGCCCGGGCGCTGCTGAGCCCCGCCGTCCTGGCCCTGGACCCGTCGCTGGCCGCGCTGAAGGACCTGCACACCGAGTGGATGAACGGCCTGCAGTTCTTCCTGCGCCGCAGCCCGGACGGCATCGGCCAGGAGGTCAACTTCATGGACTCCCCCTGGCAGCTCACGGCCGTCCTGCAGAGCAGGCTGTGGGACCGGGACTACAAGCGCGACTACGGCGACGGCACCGTGGCCGACAGCCTGTCGCTCGACATCTCCGACTGGGACACCCCCGGCATCCTGTACGGCAGGCCCGCGAAGGAGTGCAGCCCCGCCCAGGTCGCCAAGGAGGCGTGGGCGCAGATGAAGGACCACCTGGAGGACACCGGGCGCTCCGTCCTCCCGGACGACCTCGTCCACTCGTGGGTCCTCGACCCCGCGATCAGCTGGGATCCGGCCGCCGGGCGCAGCGCCAACGACGAGCCCCTGATGGTCAACACCGTCGGGAGCTGGAAGAACCGCCCGCATCCCCGGACGGAGATCCCCAACCTGTTCATGGCGGGCGACTACGTCCGGACCGGTGTCGACCTCGCCACCATGGAAGGTGCCAACGAGTCGGGGCGGGCGGCGGTCAACGCGCTGCTGGACGCCGCCGGGTCCCCCGCCGAGCAGGTGACCGTCTGGCCGCTCTACCAGCCGCCGGAGCTCGAAGGCATCAAGGACCTCGACGCCCGCCGCTACCGGGCCGGAAAACCCAACCTCTTCGACACGCTCTGACCGCGCGGGTCCGCTACGCGGGCAGCCCCATCGCATCCGGGGGGCTGCCCGTCGTCTTCGGCTCCGGACGTCAGACGGAGCGGACGGCGCGGAGGGACTCCTTCAGGGAGGTGAGGGTGGAGAAGACTGCCGTGGGCTCGTAGCCGCAGTGGGCCATGCAGTTGGCGCAGCGGGGGTCGCGGCCGCGGCCGTAGGAGTCCCAGTCGGTCTCGTCCAGGAGCTCCCGGTAGGTCTGCGCGTAGCCGTCCGACATCAGGTAGCAGGGACGCTGCCACCCGAAGAGGGAGTAGGACGGGATCGCCCAGGCCGTGCAGGGGAAGTCGACCTTGCCTTCGAGGAAGTCCAGGAAGAGCGGTGAGTGGTTGAACCGCCAGCGCTTGCGGTTGCCGTCCGCGAACGCCTTCTTGAACAGTTCCCGCGTCTCCTGGACGCCCAGGAAGTGCTCCTGGTCGGGCGCCTTGTCGTAGGCGTAGCCCGGCGAGATCATCATCTCGTCGACCTTGAGGTCGTCGTTGAGGTAGTTCATCACGTCGATGACCGTCTGCGGCGTGTCCGTGTTGAAGATCGTCGTGTTGGTGGTGACGCGGAAGCCGCGGCGCTGGCATTCCTTGATGGCGGCGACGGCGTCGTCGAAGACGCCCTCCTTGCAGACGGACTCGTCGTGCCGTTCGCGGAGGCCGTCGATGTGCACCGCCCACGCGAAATAGGGCGACGGCTTGAACTTGTCGAGCTTCTTCGGGATGAGCAACGCGTTCGTGCACAGGAACACGAACTTCTTGCGCTTGACGAGTTCACCGACGAGTTCGTCGATCTGCGGGTGCATGAGCGGTTCGCCGCCCGCGATGGAGACCATCGGGGCACCGCATTCCTCGATAGCGGCGACGGCCTGCTCGACCGGCATGCGCTTCTTGAGAATGTCGTGCGGGTGCTGGATCTTGCCGCACCCGGCGCAGGCGAGATTGCAGGCGAACAGCGGTTCCAGCTCGACGATCAGGGGGAACTTGTCCCTGCGGCGCATCTTGTTCCGGAGGATGTAGCCCCCGATGCGAAGGCTCTGGCGAAGCGGCATGCTCATGGTGTCCGGACCTCCTTGGGCAGGGTGAACTCGGTGGTCTCCACCGTGACCGTGTGTTCCTTCGTCTCGACCGGGCCGAGGCCGCGCAGGGCGTCGACGACCGCGTCGAGGACGGCGGGCGGGGCGGACGCGCCGGCGGTCAGGCCGATGACGCGCGCGCCGGTGATCCGCCCGAGCGGGATGTCCGCGGGCCCGTCGATCAGCACGGCGGGGGTACCGCGGCTCTCGGCCACCTCGACGAGGCGGCGGGAGTTGGACGAGTTGGCCGAGCCGACCACGAGCACGAGGTCGGCGTCGCGGGCGACGCCGGTGACGGCCTCCTGCCGGTTGGTGGTGGCGTAGCAGATGTCGTCGGTGTGCGGGCCGACCGCGTCGGGGAACCGGCCGGTGATCGCTTCCGCGACCTCGCCGGCCTCGTCGGCGGCCAGGGTGGTCTGGGTCAGGTAGGCGACCGGGCGGTCGGCGGGCAGCGCCGCGACGTCCTCCGGCGACTCGACCAGGAAGGTCGAGGACGGCACTTCGCCGAGGGTGCCCTCGACCTCCTCGTGCCCGGCGTGCCCGATCAGCGCGACGAGGTGGCCCTGCGCGGCGAACCGCCGGGCCTCCGCGTGCACCTTCGACACGAGCGGGCACGTCGCGTCGATCACCCGCAGGTCGCGGCGGCCGGCCTCCTCCCGGACGGCGGGCGCGACGCCGTGCGCGGAGAACACCGTCACCGCGCCGGACGGCACCTCGTCCAGTTCGTCGACGAAGACGGCGCCGCGGCCGCTCAGGTCGTCCACGACATGGGAGTTGTGGACGATCTGCTTCCGCACGTAGACGGGCGGGCCGTGCAGGTCGAGCGCGCGTTCCACGATCTCGATGGCCCGTTCCACGCCGGCGCAGAACGACCGCGGGGCGGCGAGCAGGAGGCGGCGCGGGCCGGCCGCGTCCGCCCATTCCCGCAGGGCCGGGCCGACCGTGCGCAGCCGGCGCAGCGCGGCCGTCCCGCCGGGGATCGTCGCCGGGCTGACCAGCGGGCGCCCCGGCGTGTCGACGATGGCGCGGACGACCGCGAACGGCCGGTCCCCCGCCGCCGCGGCCAGTTCCGCCGACTCCATGTCGGCGACCAGCGCACCGGTGGCGGCCAAGGAGCCGCGCTCCAGGCCGGTGGCCATGTGGTCCAGGCTGACCAGCGGCCCGCGGTGGACGGTCGCGCCGGTCGTGCGTTCCAGCAGCCCGGCGAGCGGTTCCGCCGAGCGGCACCGGACGGTCCCGGACGGCCCCCGCACCTCGGTCGCGACGAAGAGGTCGCCGGGGCGCAGCCGGTCGTCCAGCGCGCCGCCGCAGCCCACGACGGCCAGCGCGCCGAACTCCGGCAGGTTCTCTGCGGCGGCCCGCGCCTTGGCCTCCCCCATGCCGATCCGGATGACGGCCAGCTCGTCGTCCTGCGACACCACGCGGGCCTCGATGCCGAGCGCCGCGCACACCAGGAGCCGCGTCATGTGGCACCTCCCAGGTACCGGCCCAGGGCGCTGACGGGGAACACCAGCCGGTACAGGTGGTAGTTGATGTAGAAGTCGCCGGGGAACCCGGTGCCGGTGAACTCCTCCTCGTCCCAGTTCCCGTCCGGGCGCTGGTTGTCGACGAGCCACTGGACACCGGCGTCCACCGCCGGGGAGCGCTCACCGGCGGCGAGCAGTGCCAGCAGCGCCCAGGCCGTCTGGGACGCCGTGGACGCGCCCCGCCCGATCCACGCGGGGTCCTCGTAGGAGCGCAGGTCCTCGCCCCATCCCCCGTCGTCGTTCTGGTGCTCCTCCAGCCACGCCACGGCGCGCCGGATCGCGGGCTTGCCGGGCCCGACGCCGGCGGCGATGAGCGCCGGGACGACGCCGCCCGTCCCGTAGACGTGGTTGGCGCCCCAGCGTCCGAACCACGAGCCGTCCGCCTCCTGCGCCTTCAGCAGCCACACGACGGCCCGCTTGACCACGGTCGTCTCCGCGAGGCCCTCCTTGGCGAGCGCCTCGACGACGTGCGCGGTGACGTCCGCGGACGGCGGGTCGATGACGGCGCCGAAGTCGCAGAAGGGCAGCTTGGTGCACAGCTCGCGGGTGTTGTCGGCGTCGAACGCGCCGAAGCCGCCGTCCCGCGACGCCATCCCGTTCAGCCACCGGATCGCCCGCTCGATCGGCGCCTCCGCGTCCGGGTAGGACACCTTGCGCAGCGCGAGGATCGCCTCGGCGGTGTCATCGGTGTCGGGGTAGACGTCGTTGTCGAACTCGAACGCCCAGCCGCCCGGCGGGGTGTCCGGCCGCCGCACCGACCAGTCCCCCGGCCCGCGGACCTCCTCGCCGACGATCCAGGCGGCCGCGCACAGCAGCGCCGGGTCGTCGGCCGGGGCGCCCGCGTCGCCGAGCGCGTTCATGGCGAGGACGGTGTCCCAGACCGGCGACTGGCACGCCTCCAGGCGGCGGCCCTTCTCGTCCCGGATCGTGAAGCGTTCGAGGCCGTCCAGCCCGCGCTTGATGACCGGGTGGTCGAGGCCGTAGCCCAGCTCGTGCAGCGCCATCAGCGAGTACACCCACGGCGGCTGGATGCCGCCCCAGCAGCCGTCGGCCTCCTGCCGGGCGACGATCCAGTCCGCTGCCCGGCGCAGCGCCGCGCGCCGCAGCGGGCGCACCGGCGCCTTCTCGTACACGTGCAGGACGCGGTCGAGCGCGTTGAACGCCCGCCCCCAGCCCGTCGCGTCGTCCGGCGGCGCGACGCCGCTGCGCAGCTCGGGCAGGTCGAACGGCAGATCCCGGACGGGACGCAGCGACCCCAGCACCGTCAGCGGGACGATCGTCTGCCGCGCCCAGCACGCCCAGTCGTAGACGTTGAGCGGCACCCGGCTCGGCAGGAACATCAGCTCGGGCGGCATGACGGGCAGGTCGTCCCAGGACCACTGGCCGAACAGCGCCAGCCAGATCCGGGTGAACACGCGGCTGCCCTCGATGCCGCCCGCCTCCCGCGCGAACGCGGCCGCCGTGCGCATGTGCGGGGCGTCCACCGGGTCCCCGGCGAAGCGCAGCGCGACGTACGCCTCGATCGTCGTCGACAGGTCGGCCGGGCCGCCGTGGAAGTTCGCCCACGTGCCGTCGTCCCGCTGCTGCGCGCGGATCCACCGCGCCGCCTCCTTGGTGTCGGCGTCGGAGCGGATGCCGAGGAACTGGCGGAGCAGCAGGTCCTCCGCGTCCATCGTGACGTTGGTCTCCAGCTCGGCCTTCCACCAGCCCTCGGGGGACTGCAGCCCGAGCAGGTGGCCGCGGGCGGCCTCGACGGCGGCGGAGGCCGCGCCGGTGAGTCCGGGAACTTCGGTCGTGGTCATGCAGCGCTTCCCTTCTCGTCCGCGCGCGCCTTGGGGTCAGTGATCCCGGGATGTGACGAACAGTGCGATGTCTCGGAACTCGGCGGCCACGACGTCGTCCATGCCCGAGTCGTCGAGGTAGCGGCCGGCGGAGGCGATCCGCCGGTCCGCCTCGGCCGCGGCCCAGTCGCGGCCGCCCGCCGCCTCGACGAGCCGCGCCATCTCCCGCAGCGCGTCCTCGGACGGCGGCTCCGGGCGGGTGTACAGCTCGGCGAGCCGCTCCGACTCCGGCCGCCCGGAGTTCAGCGCGTACACCACCGGCAGCGACTTCTTGCGGGTCCGCAGGTCGGACAGGACGGGCTTGCCGGTCGTCTCCGGGCTGCCCCAGATGCCGAGCAGGTCGTCCACCAGCTGGAACGCCAGGCCCATCTCGGCGCCGTACCCGGTCAGGTCGGTGACGAGGCGGGTGGGGCCCTCGCCGAGCATCGCGCCGATCGAGCAGGCGCAGGCGAGCAGCGCGCCGGTCTTGTCGGCCGCCATGGTCAGGCACTCGTCGAGGGCCACGTCGTCGCGCGACTCGAACCCGATGTCGAGGGCCTGGCCGGAGATGAGCCGCTGCGTGGCGGCGGTCAGCGCGCGCGCCGCCCAGTGCGCGCCGCGGGTGTGCTGGTCCAGCAGCAGCTCCTCCGACAGCGCCAGCAGCGCGTCGCCGCCGAGGATCGCGGCGGACGGGCCGAAGACCGTCCACGCGGCGGGGCGGTGCCGGCGGGTCCGGTCGCCGTCCATGATGTCGTCGTGCAGCAGCGAGAACGCGTGCACGAACTCGACGGCGACCGCGCCGGGCAGCGCCGTCTCGTAGGACGTCCCGGCGGCGCGGGCGGACAGCAGCGCCAGCGCGGGGCGCAGCGCCTTCCCGCCGGCCGCGGCGGGTCTGCCGTCCTCGTCGGTCCAGCCGAGGTGGTAGGCGACGACGCGGCGCGTCCACGGGTCGAGGCGCTCCGCGGCGGCGCGCATGGCCTGGTCGACCAGGGCGCGCCCGTCGGTGATCGAGGTCGGGACGGTGGTCATCGGCCGCTCACCTCGCCGCTGCGCACCCGATCCAGGTGCCGCCGGACGAGACGGGCCGCGGTGAGACCGCTGCGCACGGCTCCCTCCATCGTGTCGGGCCAGCCCGTGTCCGTCCACGCGCCGGCGAGGAACAGCCCTGGCAGCCGGGTCGCGGACGCGGGACGCAGCGCGCCGCTGCCGGGGCTCTGACGGAATGTGGCGTGCCGCTCCCGGGTCACGAAGAAGTCCGTGACGCGGGCGCGGCGGGCGGCCGGGAACAGCCGCTCCAGCGCGGCGAGGTACACCCCGCGCAGTTCGGCGGTGGGCGTGTCGATCCAGCGGTCGGCCGCCGAGACCGAGACCGCGAGGTACTGGCCGCCGGTGAGGCCGCTCACGGCAGTGCGGTCGAACACCCACTGGACGGGCGAGCCGACCGCCGCGGCGAAAAGGGGGTTCCGGGG
>NZ_SMKY01000150.1 GCF_004349235.1 Actinomadura darangshiensis
GCACCGTGTCGCGCTGCAGGGGCGGGGTCTGGGGCTGGGCGGTGGTGGTGCGAGCGAACTCGGTCGCGGCGGTGCGGCGGGCGAACTCGGCGGCGAGGGCGCGGCCGAGGACGTCGTCCTCCGGGCGGTGCCGCTCCAGGTATCCGAGCGCCTCGGCCAGTTCGGCGGCGGTCAGCCGCCGGAGCGGTTTCCCGGCCCAGCGCGGCGCGGCGCGCGATTCGGTGTACACGGGTGAGGGTCCTTTCGTTCTCCGGCCCGCGGCGGGCGCGGCGCGGCGGAATGTGCCGCATTCGTGTTCACCAATAGGATTGGTGCGTGCATTGGTGGAGCCAGCAGGCGTGCGACGCGGCCGCGGAGGCGCAGGCGGCCGACCCCTCGCCGGGAAACCTCATGGCCGCCGCCCAGGTCCAGGCGCTCGTCTCGATGGCGGAGGCACTGCACCGCATCGCGGCGGTGCTGGAGGCGCGGGACGAGCCGGAAGGCGTCCTGCCAATGTCCGCCCGGCCGAGATAGCGGTCTTCTCAGCGCAAATACCGGTGCGCCCGGGAAAGGGGGACGCACCGGTATTTCGCGGGGTGTCAGACGTCGCTGAACGATTTGCGTTCCGTCCTGCCGTTCGTGCTCGCGGCGAGCCGGGAGGTCTTGGCCACCGACGGGCGCGGCGGCGCGGGCTCCAGCGGTTCGTGCTCGGGCGCCGGGGCGGCCGGGCGTTGCGCGGCCTCGGCCGGGCGGGGCTCGTCGCGGGGACGGTCGCGCAGCCGCCGCGCCGCCTGGCGCAGCGCCCGCTCGCCGACCAGCCGGGTGAGCTCCAGCCCCCAGCAGTCGAGCTTGTCGGCGTCGGTGAGGTCGTCGCGGCTGCTCAGCTCGGCCGCGAGGCCGCCGAGCCGCTGCGCCTCGGCCAGGTCGAACTCGCGCATCAGGTGGCAGCACAGCTCGGCGAGGGCGGCGTGGTCGCGTTCGAACGACAGCCCCGTCAGGTCGTTGTGCGACAGCCTGCTGAGCGCGCGTTTGCGTTCGAGCTCGCCGTCGGCGATGCGGAGGATGCCGTTGAGCAGGGCGACGGGGCCGGTGCCCGCGGCACCGCTGCTGGCGGGGGCGAACGACGTGCGCAGGACGGCCGCCGACCCGACCGCGGCGGCGATCACCCGGACGACCAGGAGGCTCGCCGGGGCCGTGGTCTCGGGCAGCCCGAACGTCCAGCCCGAGGCCGTCACCACGATCAGCGCGACGATCGCCGCGCCGGCGTTGACGAAGACGAACAGCAGCCCGCCCGGGGACAGCAGGGCGGCGACGGGCTTGTCGCGGTAGCGCGCGACGAGCTCGGCGAGGCCGATCGCGCCGCCGATCAGGGCGGCGAGGAGCATCTCGATGGTCATGGTCTCCCTCTACGCGCTGCGGGCGGTCAGCCGGCCGAACGGGGACTCCTCGGCCCTGCCGCGCCGCGACAGCAGGGTGGCCGGACGCTGCCGGGCCGCCAGCTCGGCGCGTTCGACCTCCAGGAAGACCAGCAGCCATTCGGTGGGGCCGGCGGCGGTTCCGGTGTGCGTGCGCAGCGCCTGCTCGCGGGCGCCGAGAAAGGCCAGCAGCCAGCCGGTGGGCCCGGCCGCCCCGGCGGTTCGAATTCGTGAACTCATGGGGGAGACCATTTCGCAGCGGGGCACCGAAGTCGACTTCCGCCGGGTCAAGTTTTCCGGGCGGGCGGTGCGGAACGTCCATTTGCCGTCAGGTCGGAAACGTCCCGTGCGGCGCCGTGATCTTCATCTCGTTGACGCATTGTCCGGAGGTTTTTGAGCGGGCCCGGGAATTCCTTTGCGAAGAATTCTGGAAACGGGCCGCACGGCCGGGCGCGGGGAGATCTCTTTCCGTGCGGGGGAGCGCCGGCCCGCCGCCGCGGCCGGCCGCGCGCGACACGCCCGCGGCGCCGCCCGGCTGTCGGCGGGTGACAACCCGGCCCTCCCGAAACTTGCCGCGCGTGCCTATCGGGCGGCCGTCCCCGGAACCGAATCTTGTAAGGCGGTTGCCGGGGGTCTGGGGGTTGTCCCCCAGATTGACACGGGCCGTCGGCTTCCAGGAGGGCGTGCCATGAGCCGGACCACCCCGTCCACCGGGAGGGACTTCCCGCTGTCCGGGCTCCCGCCGGAGGTCGCCGGCCCGATGCTGCCCCACCTGGAGGCCGCGGCCGTGGAGATGGTCGAGGAGATCCAGGGGCTCGTCCCGGAGTACGCGCGGCCGCCGGACAGCCGGTACGGGCGCCGGATGCGGTGGGCGGTGGCGGAGACCGTCCGGCAGTTCGTGGACGCGATCGGCCGCCCCGACATGGAGTGGGAGAAGGTCACCGGGATCTTCGAGGGGATCGGCGCGTACGAGGCCCGCAAGGGCCGCAGCCTGGACGGCCTGCAGACGGCGGTCCGGGTGAGCGGGCAGGTCGCGTGCCGCCGGTTCATCAAGGACGCCCGGCGCCTCGACTGGTCCCTGGACACGCTCGGGTCGATCACCGAGTCGCTGTTCGTGTTCCTGGAGCGCGTCGCCAGCGCGGCGGCGCAGGGCTACGCGCACGCCCAGGGCGAGCTGGCCGGGGAGCGGGAGCGGTTCCGGTGGCGGCTCCGCGACCTGCTGGTCATGGATCCGCCGGCCAGCGCGGAGGCGGTCGCGGAGCTGGCGAAGTCGGCCGGCTGGCCGGTGCCGCGGACGCTGGCCGCCGTCGCGCTGCGTCCCGGTCCGGACCGGGACGTCCCGGTGCTGCCGCCGATGTTCCTCGTCGACTGGCACGCCGCGGACCCGTACCTGATCTGCCCCGACCCGGACGGCCCCGGCCGCGACCGGCTGCTCGCCGCGATCAAGCGGACGCGGTCGGCGGCGATCGGCCCGGCCGTCCCGCCGTCGCGTGCCGCGCTGTCGCTGCGCTGGGCGCAGCGGGGGCTCGCGCTGGTGGAGCGCGGCGTGCTGCCCGGCAAGGAGCCGCTGCGCTGCCTGGACCACCTGCCGAGCCTGGTGGCGGCGGAGAGCGAGGAGGTGCTGGACGTCGCGCTGGAGACCCGGCTGGCGCCGCTGATGAAGCTGCCGCCGCACCGGCGGGACGCCCTGTCGCGGACGCTGCTGACCTACATGGAGTGCCGCGACAACGCGGTGGCGGCGGCGGAGCGGCTGCTGGTGCACGAGCAGACCGTCCGGTACCGGATCCGGCGGCTGGAGGAGGCCCTCGGCGGCGTCATGTCGGACCCCGACCGGCGCATCGAGCTGCTGCTCCTGCTGCACCACATGGTCCGCCTGGACCCGGGCGACCGCCGCATCTCCCCTGCCGGCTGACGCGGCCCGGTGGTGGCGGCGACGGTGGTGGGCGCTGGCTCTCGGCCGCCACCACCGTCCGGTCCGTTGGGGGTCAGCCGGTCGGGCAGGTGCCCTCGTACTGGGCGATGGCCGCGCCCGGCGCGGGCTCCGGGCAGAGGAACTGCTCGTAGCGGGCGTCGTTGTCGACGAACCGCTTCATCCACGCGATGGCGTACTTCGCGATGGTCGTGTTCGGCGAGTTGAAGGTCATGTGGCCGGCGTTCTTCAGCTCCAGGTACGCCTTCTCAGGGACGGTCGTGAGGTTGTCGTAGTACGACTCGGCCATCGAGTCCGGGGGCGCGATGGTGTCGTTGTCGGCGCCCATGATCATGGTGGGGACCTTGACGTTCTGCCACGCGTAGTTGGTGTCCCACGGCGCGAGCGGCACGGCGGCCTGCAGCGAGGCGCGCTTGTTGGCGGCCTCCAGCGTCCCGCCGCCGCCCATGGAGTGGCCCATGACGGCGAGGCGGGACGCGTCGATGCGGTCCTTGGCCGGGCTCTTGGCGGTCAGGTAGTCGAGTGCGGCGAGGAGCTGCTCGCCGCGGGCGGCCGGCAGGTCGAAGAGGCTGTTGGTCTCCAGCGTCATGACGACGAAGCCCTGGGACGCGAGCCGCGGGCCGTACCAGTCGATCAAGGCCTGCGGGGACACGAATCCGGGCGAGACGGCGATGGCGCCGAAGGTGCCCTGGCTCCGGTCCGTCGGTGCGTAGATGGTGCCCTTGTTGAAGCCGGTCCCGCTGCCCGCCGGAACATCGATCTTCTCAATGGCGAACGGGCCCTTTTCCGCCGTGATGCTCGCCTCGGTCGGCGCGGGCCCGCGCTCGTACGGATTGGCGGCGAACCGGACGGGACCGGATGGGGCGGCGGGAGCGGCGGCGTTCGCGGCGGGCGCCAGCGCGGCGGAGGCGGCCAGGACCGCGGCGGCGGGGAGCACTCTGAACGCACGCGTCAGATGCCTGTGCATGGGGGGCGTACCCTTCACTAGCCGAAACCGCGACGGGGGAATTCGCGGGTTCAAGAAGTGTGTGACGCCCCGCTCTTCTTTGCTTCTTACACAGCCGAGCCTTCGCGCCGGCGACCTTATAGCGAATTGACAAACGGACGGAGGGGCCACTTCCCCCGAAGTGACCCCTCTCCCCCCGTTCCGCCGTACAGGCCCGGGTGCGGACACAGGACCGGCCGCTCCCCCCGAAGCGGCTCGCACCGGCCGTTCAGCGGATGCGTAGAACGTAGCGAGCGACCGGCGAGCACATCGAGGCTTTGCCCGCACGTGTCGATGAACGGACCACTGTGTGCGACGAACGGAACACGCTCTGCATCCAATTCGGATGGGCCCGGCAGGTGTAAGCCGGATGTAATCGCGTCGGCCTACGGTCGGTCCCGGAGATCGGACGAGGGCGTCCAGGCCGCGCGGGGGTCGGCCTGGACCGTCACCAGAGCAGGTGCGTCGGCGACCCTGGGGCCGTCGGCAGGCCCATCGCCGTGAAGATCTCCAATGCCTCGCGGCGCAGCTCCGCCGAGCCCGCGTCGTCCAGCCGCCGAAGGAGGTCGCCGAGCAGGAACAGGCACTTCGCGCGCCACAGCGGCACCGACACCTCGGTCGCCAGCGCGAGCGCGCGCTCCAGCAGCCGCCGCGCGGTGAGGAGGTCGCCACGATCACGGTGCAGAGCGCCCAGCACGTAGAGGATCCGGGCGCGCATCAGCCGGTCGCCCCGCTCCTCGGCGAGTCCGAGCGCGTCCCGGAGCAGCCGCTCGGCCTCGTCCGGCCGGCCAGTGGCGAGGTGGATGCAGCCGAGGCCGTGCGCGACGTACATGCCGGCGATCCGGCTGCCGGCCGCCGCCGCGGCCTCGCCGACGTACTCGAACAGCGATCTCGCCTCGTCCAGGCGGCGGAGGGCGAGCAGGGACTGCCCGATCCAGTAGGCCGCCTGGACCTCGACGCCGGTGTAGCGGGCCTCGCGCGCCAGCTCGCGCGCCGTCATGAGGACGCCGACGGCGTCGAGGGCGTCGCCGCGCTCGTACTGCGCGCAGCCGATGACCAGGACGGCGTGCGCCTCCCCGGCGGTGTCGCCGACGCGGGCGAGCAGCCGCCGCGCCCGCTCCCCGTCCCGTTCCGCCTCGGCGAACCGGCCGGTCATCCGGTGGACGACGGCGAGCTGGCGGAGCGCGAGGGCCATGCCGTGCGGGTCCTCGGTCTCCTCGAACAGGCGCAGCGCGTCCCGCACGTCGAGCAGCGCCCGGTCGTAGTCGCGCCGCGCGCACGCCAGCTCGGTCGCCCGCTCCGACAGCGCGGCCTCGCCGCGCCGGTTGCCCGCGGCCCGGACGGCGGGCAGCGCGGCGGCGATGACCTCCTGCCAGGCGTCGACGTAGTGCCTGGGCTGGAACAGCATCGAGGAGTGGACGGCGATCTCCCAGCTCAGCTCGTCGTCGCCGAGCCGGGCCGCCTGCCGGACGGCGGCGGTGACGGCGAGCCGCTCGCACTCCATCCACTCGGCCGGGTGGGTGAGCGCCAGGTGGAGGACCGCCTCGTCCAGCGGGTAGCGGGCCGCCTCGCCCGCGTCCAGGGCGTCGCCGCCGCCGGTGACCATGTGCAGGACGTGGTCGATCAGGGTGAGCCAGCCGCCGAGGGCGCGGCGCAGCGCGGCGCGGCGCTCCGACTGGTCGTCCTCGGCCAGGCACAGCTCCCTGGCGTGGTCGCGGACGAGGTCGTGGAACCGGTACCGGACGCAGCCGGACGTGCCGGGGTCGGGCAGGTCGAGGGCGTGTTCGGCGGCGTCCAGGAGCTGCGCGTCGACGAGCGTCTCCAGCAGGTCGGCGGCCTCCGCGTCGGGGCGGCCCAGCAGCGCGGCCGCTGCCCAGCAGGGGAAGTCGGGCGCGTCCAGCAGGCCGAGCAGCCGGTAGAGGCGCCGCGCCTCCGGGCCGAGGGCCCGGTAGCTGAGGTCGAGGGTGGTGCGGACGCTGAGCCCGCGCTGCGTCAGCTCGTCCAGCCGGCCCTGCTCGCGCAGCCGCCGGACGAAGCCGGAGATGCGCCAGTGCGACTTGGCGGCGAGCCGCGCGCCGGCGACCCGCAGCGCGAGCGGCAGGTGGCCGCACATCCGGGCGAGGGTCGCGGTCGCCTCGGGTTCGGCCGCCGTCCGGTCCCGGCCGATGATGCGGGTGAGCAGGCCGGTGGACTGCCCGGGGGCCAGCACGTCCAGCTCGACGAGGCGGACGCCGGGCAGCGCGGTGAGCCGCGTCCGGCTGGTGATGACGGCGCGCGACATCCGGCCGGCCGGCAGCAGCGGCTCGACCTGGCCCTCGTCGGCGGCGTTGTCGAGGACGACGAGGATGCGCCGGTCGGCGAGGACGCTGCGGTACAGCGCGACGCGCTCGGCGGCGCCCTCGGGGACGGCCGCCGCGTTCACGCCGAGGGCGCGCAGGAACCGGCCGAGCACCTCGACCGGGTCGGCGGGGTCGCGTTCGGCTCCCCGCAGGTCCACGAAAAGCTGGCCGTCGGGGAAGTCGGCGCGGATCCGGTGCGCGATGTGGACGGCGAGGGCCGTCTTGCCGATGCCGCCCATCCCGGCGACGGCCGACACCGAGACGGGCTCGTTGCCGTCGCCGGCGGCCAGCAGCGCGAGGATGCCGTCGACCTGGTCGTCGCGCCCGGTGAAGTCGGGGACGGCCGCCGGGAGCTGGCTCGGGTGCTCGCGCCGCACGTGCTCGGTCTCCGGGGGCTCGGCGGCGCCGGTCTCCTGCCGCAGGACGCGGATGTGGACGTCGCGCAGCTCCGGTCCGGGGTCGACGCCGAGCTGGTCGAGGAGCCGGACGCGGGCCTTCTCGAAGGCGGCGAGCGCCTCGGCCTGGCGCCCGCAGGAGGCGAGGACCTCGATCCACACGCTGAGCAGCTGCTCGTCCAGCGGATGGGCGCGCACGAGCGGGTTCAGATGGGGCAGCGCCCGTTCCGGGGCGCCTTCGGCGAGGACGGCGCGCGCGTGCTCCATCGCCGCCTCGATCCGCCGGCGCTCCAGGCGGTCGACGGCGGACTGGTCGAGCGAGTCGGGCGAGACGTCCTCCAGCGCGCGGCCGCGCCACAGCTCCAGGGCGCGTTCCAGCGCGGGCGCGCGCTGCCCGGCGGGCAGGTCGTGCGCCTCGGCGACGATCGTCCCGAACACGGCCGCGTCGACCTCGGCGCCGTCGTTCAGCCGCAGCGCGTACCCGTTCGTGGTGCGGACGATCTCCGCGGTGCCGTCGGCGTGCTCGGTCAGCCAGCGGCGCAGCCGGTACACCGCGACGGCGAGGGTGGAGTCGGAGATGACGCTGTCCCGCGCGCCCCACAGCAGCGCCTTCAGCGTGTCGTCGCCGAGGCCGGACAGCCCCGCGACGCCGGCCAGGGCGAGCGCGCCGAGCAGGGCGCGGGCGATGCCGGACGCGGGCAGGGTGAGCGTCCCGGCGCGTTCGACGCCGACCTTTCCCAGAACGACGATCCTGACGAGTGCTCGCTCGCGCTCGCTGCGCATCGCGTGTCCGCCCCTCCCGCTCCGCCTCCCGGTGCGTCCGGCCACGCCATGTGGCCAGCACCATTTGATCAAAAGCCGTTGACACACTGCAGCGTAATTTTGCACGGTCGTGCGAAAAAGATCTGGTGGGTCAGGACAACCATTGACCCCGGCCAGGGCGTCCCGGCCGGGAGTGGTCAGCCGTCCCAGACCGGCAGGGCGAGCGCGGACGGATGGTCCGCGTCGCACCGGATCTCGAACCGGACGCGCCGCGCCGCGACCGCCTGACCAGTGGGTTCCCCGGTGCCGGGGTTGCGGGCGAAGCGGGGGAAGGCGCCGCCGGCGAGCATCACGCGGAGCCGGTGACCGCGCCGGAACCGGTACGCCGTCGGGTGCATCTCGATCTCGGCGCGGAAAACGCCGCCGGGGCCGGTGTCCTCGCTGGTGAGGCGCAGGATTCCGTCCGTGACGTTGCGGGATGCGCCGTCGGGGCCGACGTCGCAGAGGCGGACGAAGAGGTCGCCGTGGCCGGTACTGGCCCGCACGTGGATCGTCGCCGAAACGGGGCCGATCAGGTCAAGGTCCTCGGTCAAGGGGGCGCCGGTGAGGACGGCCACGTCGTCACGTCGTTCGAGCCGCGCGTTGTCGCGTTGTCCTCCCTTGCCGGGTGACAGGAGTGGTCCGCCGACGTTCGGAGTGGGGTTGTAAGGGTCGTAGGTGAACGCGATGGGGTCGGCGTCTGGCGCGTCCCACACGAGGCCCTGGGAGAGGTAGAGCGGCGTGGGCTTGATCCCGGGTGGAGGCCATTGGTCGAAGTCCAGCCACGTATTGGCCTGTTGCAGGTGGAGCCTCACCGGCGCCCTGCGCAGCTGGGCCTTGTCACCGTTCAGGTGGGCGTTGAGCCAGGACATCTGGTCGGAGAGCGTCGCACGGAGGGCTTTCGTGTCGTGCCCCCAAGGGCCGATGGTGATGCGGACCTGGCGCCCCGCTTCGTGCAGGGCGGTGAAGTCCCTGAGCTGGCGGCGCAGGAAGAGATCCCACCAGCCCGTCACCATCGTGGTGGGCGTGGTGGTCGCTGCGACGGAGGCGCTGTGGTCGGTGCCCTTCCAGAAGTCGTCTCCAGGCTCGGCATGGGCGGCGACCTCGCGGAGGAACGTTTCAGGGCGTCCGATGGCCGAGAGGTCTGCCTCGCCTACCGGCAGGTGACGCATCGCCTTCCGGACACGCCTGTTGTGGAACGGCCGTCGTCTCTCGCCCTGCGTGCCCATCAACGAAGACCAGACGAGCGTGTTGTGCAGGGCGAGCGCGCCACCGGGATAGAACGAACTCGCGAACTCGGACGCGGTGATGCCGAGCCCCATCGCCGCCAGGGGCGGGTCCGCGTACGGTGCGACCGCCCACTCGGTGAACCCGAGATAGCTGGCGCCGACCATGGCGACCCTGCCGTCGCACCAGGGCTGCGCACGAAGCCACTTGAGCGTCGCCAGGCCGTCGTCCTTCTCGTTGTGGAAGGCGTGGAACTCCCCGCCCGACCCCAGGACGCCGCGCACGTTCTGGACGACGACCTGGAACCCGCGCCGCGTGAGGACGCCCGCGAACAGCCGGACGATGGGCTGCCGCTTGCCGTAGGGGGTGCGCAGCAGCACGACCGGCAGCGGCCCCGCGCCGCGCGGACGGTGCAGGTCGGCGACCAGCACGACACCGTCCGGCATGGGCACGCGCAGGTCACGGGCCGTCTCGCCGTGCGGCGACGCCGATTCGGGCAGCCCGAGGAAGCGGTCCACGAGCCGTCCGAAACCGTCCATCCGGGTGCTCCTTCCCCTGTTCTAAGCTGCGAAGAATGATCGCAGTGCTCGACGCCCCGTCCAACCTCGGCCTCCGCCCGCCGCGTGAGGGACACGAGCCGGGAGTGCGCCGGCTGGCCCGCGCGCTGCGCGGCCACGACATCGTCGGCCGCCTGCAGGCCGAGGACGCCGGCCGCGTGGACCCGCCGCCCTACGTGTTCGGGCCGGACCACGGGACCGGCTACCTGAACGGCCCGGGCATCGCCGACCATTCGGAGCGGCTCGCGACCCGCGTCGGCGAGATGCTGGACGGCGGCCGGTTCCCGATCGTGCTCGGCGGCGACTGCGGCATCCTGCTCGGCCCCATGCTCGCGCTGCGCCGCCGGGGCGTGTTCGGGCTGGCGCACCTGGACGGGCACGACGACTACTCGCCCCGGCTCGACCCGGCGGCGGTGGCGGGTCGCCTGACGGCCGGCGGGACGGCGCTCGGCCTGGTCACCGGGCACGGCCCGGCCGCGCTCACCGACATCGGAGGGCTGCGGCCCTACGTGGCGGAGGAGCACGTCGCGCACATCGGCGTCCAGCGGGAGCCCGAGGACTTCGAGTTGTTCGACCTCGCCGCGTTCGAGGCTTCCCGCGTCCGGCGCTACCCGATCGAGTACGTCCGCGAGCATGGCGCCGGTTCGGCCGCCGAGGGGGCACGGGCACATCTGGAGGCCGTCCCGATCGACGGCTTCTGGATCCATCTGGACGCCGACATCCTCGACAAGAGCGTCATGCCTGCCGTCGACTCGCCCAACCCGGACGGTCTGTCGTTCGAGGAACTCACATCCGTCCTGGGGACGCTGGCGACTAGCCCGCGCGCGCTCGGCCTTCAGATAGCCATCTACGACCCGGAACTTGATCCGGACGGCATGGCAGGCGCCGCGCTGACGGACACGATCGTCGCAGCGTTCTCCTGAGCCGCGACGCCTGGTCAGGTGGCCGTCAGGCGTTCGTATTCGTAGAGGACGCCGGCGAACTCGCCCGTCGGTATCTCGCAGGTGTGCCCGGGTAGCCAGAGATGCTCCAGGCGGACGGTCTGGACGTCCAGCCGCAGGTGGCAGGCGTTGCCCGTGTGTTCCCAGCCCGGACGCGCGGCGCGGACGACTTCCAGGTGGTGGCGGTGACTCTGCACGTCATGCATGAGGAACGCCGTGAGGACGTGGCGCGGCCCGAGCACGGCATCGGTGAACGCGCTGGCGCTGGACGCTGCGGTCTCCAGGTCGACACCGGAATCAGCCAGTTCCGGGAAGAACACCTTGACGCGCCTGGCGACGCCGCCGATTTCGATCGGTTCGCACGGGAGCCGTAGGACGGCCTCGGGGTCGACGTAGCCGTGTACCGGTACACCGGCGATGACGCCTGACCACGCCCCAGGAACGCCCTTGAGGAACCGGGCCTGGGTCAGGGCGTTCCCTAGCTCACCTATGAGGCGTTCTGGGTCGATGCCTCGCGGCATGAAGGTCTTGGTGCCACCGCGTAGGCGCGTGCCTGTTTCGTCCAGGACGGCGAGGTCCGCCCAGCAGGCACCTGAGCCGGTCCCAAGGACGCCGTGCGGCAGGCATGCGTCCGGGTGCGGGGTGAGCCCGGCCAAGTCCTCCAGCACGGCGCGCGGCGTCTGGATCAAGCCCCAGCCCTGCGTCCGCTGGGAGACGGCCCCCAGGGCGAGCGACGTGGCGACCGGCTCGCCATCGCGCGTCTGGCCGAGGTCGCGTTCCAGGCTCTGCCGGCCCTTCAGGGCGCCGACCTCCTGGAGGTACTCGTCCAGGCACTGCCGCAGCACGGCCGGGTCGAGGTCGCAGGACGCCCATCCGCCGACGTCCCGGACGTGCACGATCGTCCCGTCGAAGTCGAGGCGGTGGTAGCGGTAGAGCTCCTGCCAGGGCCCGCCGGGGCCGCCGCTCAGCCGGCCCTGGGCCCGCGCGATCGCGGAGACGTCCTCACCGAGGTCGTTGATGAGGAAGTCGCGCAGCGGGGCGTGCAGCGGGTCGGTCTCCACCGCCACGCGCACGCCGTCGCTGCGGAACCGCACCGGAAGCGATATCGCCATTTGCGTGATTATGCCGATAAGCGAAGATCATCACCGGTATGGCGGAATGTTCTTTCGATCAGGCGGGCTCGTCGGCCATGTACGGGGGCGCGGGCTCGTACTGGATGTAGCGCCGCACCGTCCGCGCGTGGTCGCGGCCGTGGATGCGTCCGATCAGCCAGAGCGCCATGTCGATCCCCGCGGACACCCCCTGGCTCGTGACCAGGTTGCCGTCCACGACATAGCGC
Organism: Actinomadura darangshiensis; assembly: GCF_004349235.1. Lineage (GTDB taxonomy): Bacteria > Actinomycetota > Actinomycetes > Streptosporangiales > Streptosporangiaceae > Spirillospora > Spirillospora darangshiensis. The sequence goes on from NZ_SMKY01000150.1 coordinate 11,909, forward strand.
GCGTCGCGGACGACGGTCACGTCACCACGGGCCTCCAGCCTGTCCTCCGACGCCCAGTGGGTCGCGACCCTGCGTCCCTTGGCCGGGCCAGCGGCGTGCAGCAGGAACGACCCCGTGCACACACTCGTCACCCAGTCGGCCTGTTCGGCGACCTTCGCTATCCAGCCCGTGACGGACGGGTTGTCCGGCTGTGTTTCCCGTGCGCCGCGCCCACCGGGCACCAGCAGGACGTCCAGCTTCGGGTGGTCGTCCAACGTGTGGTCTGGCACGACCCTCATGCCCTTGTTGCAGCGGACCGGCTCGGTGCGTTCGGCGACCAGTACCGCCCTGTCGCCCTGGCCGCGCACCATGGCCGACGCGGTGAACACCTCCCACGGCCCCACGAAGTCCAGTTCCTCCGCTTCCTCGAAGACCAGCAGCCCGTACGTCGTCATGCGTGCTCCCTCGTTCCTCTGAATCGGTCCCTGTAGTCGGACGGCGCGACCCCGACATGCCGGTGGAACGCCCGGCGCAGCGTCTCGCCCGTCCCGAAGCCGAGGCGCCGCGCCAGCGTCTCGACGGGCTCGTCCCCCTCCGCCAGCGCCCGCCGGGCCGCCTCGATCCGGATGCGCTCCACGTACGCGGCGGGCGGGACGCCCAGCTCGGCGGTGAACCGCCGCTGCAGGTGCCGCAGGCTGAGCCCGGAACGTTCGGCCAGGTCGGCGATGGTGTGCCGGGCGCCCGGATCGGCCTGGACGGACGACACCGCCGCCCGGATCGGGTCGGTCGCCGGCTGCGCCGACCAGAGCGGAACGCTGAACTGCGACTGGCTGCCCGGCCGCCGCAGGAACATGACCAGCTCCCGCGCCACCGCGTGCGCCACGTCCCGGCCGTGGTCGTCCTCCACCAGGGCCAGCGCCAGGTCCATCCCGGCGGTGACCCCGGCGGACGTCCAGAACCGCCCGTCCCGGACGAAGATCGGGTCGCAGTCGACGTCCAGCGCGGGGTACTCCCTGGCGAGCTGCTCCTGCCTGCCCCAGTGCGTCGTGACGCGGCGTCCGTCCAGGGCCCCGGTCTCGGCGAGCAGGAGGGCGCCGCTGCACACGGACGCGACCCGGCGGGCGGCCCGCGCGGCGTCCGCGACCCAGCGGGTGAGCGCCGCGTCCTCGCGCGCCGCGTCGACCCCGGCGCCGCCGGCCACGACCAGCGTGTCGATGCTCTCGGGCGCGAGGCCGGCGCCGAAGCGCGCGTGGACGGAGAGCCCGCCGGAGGACGTCACCGGCCCGGCCCTCGGCCCGACGACCAGGCACTCGTACCGTCCGGTGCTCTCGAACACCTCGTGCGGGCCGGTCAGGTCCAGGACCTGGAACCCGTCATAGATCACGAACGCGACGCGCATGCATCCAGGCTGCGGCCGTACGCGTCATGGCGTCAACGACCAGTACCCCACAGATCACGCCACATCACATCACGCCACCTTCTCGCAGACCGTGTCGCTCGCCCGGCTCTCCCCGCGCTGGACGGGAACGCCGGACGTCCGGACGCTCGTGAAGGCCGTCCCGATGACCAGGTCGACGGCGCCCGCGGGGGTCTTGGCGCGCGGTGCGACCTTCGCGCCGGGCAGGAGCTTGGCCAGGGCCCGCGCCTGCGGCGCCGCGCCCGTCCCGTACCGGACGTAAGTGGCCTGCGTGCGGGAGGTGAGGTTCCCGACCCCGGTCACCTGCCAGCCGCCATCCTTGAGCTGCGTCGCGACCTGCGCGGCACGTCCGTCCACCCCGGACGCGTTGTAGACGCGCACCTTCCCCGGCTGCGCGCTCGACGCCTTCGCGGGAGCGGGCACGGTCACGTCCTCGCGCAGCGCCTTGAAGAACCGGTCGGCCGCGGGCTGCGTCAGCGCCACCCGGTTCTTGTTCCGCGCGTACGCCCCGGACGGCGCCGTGACGAAGCGCAGCTTGCCGGCGTTCAGGTCGCGCATGCCCTGCGCGATCTTGAGCATCTCCGCGACCGTCAGCTTCTTGTCCGTCGTCATCGACTCGGCGGTCGCCCGGAGCAGCTCGTTCAGGCGGCCGGGGTCGGTGAGGACGCCCCGGCCCATCGCCTCTTTTGCGAGCGCGCCGAAGAAGTGCTGCTGCCGCTTGATGCGCTCGGTGTCGCTCCCGTTCCCGAAGCCTTTGCGGCTGCGGACGTACGCCAGCGCGTCCTCGCCCTTCAGCCGATGCCTGCCCTTGGTCAGGTTCAGGCCCGAGTCCTTGTCGTGGACGTCGGCCGTCACGCACACGGGCACGCCGCCGACCGCTGTCGCGATCCGCTTGAAGCCGACGAAGTCCACTTGCACGAAGTGGTCGATATGGATTTTCGTGACCTGCTCGATGGTGTTGATCGTGCAGGTGGGCCCGGCATGGGCCATCGCCTCGTTCAGCATGGCGATGCTGCTGCCGGGCACCTTCGTCCCGTCCTTCTTCGTGCACTCGGGGATGGGCACCATCAGGTCGCGCGGGAAGCTGACGGCGACCGCCTGGCCGCCGCCCGGCGACAGGTGCAGCATCACCATCGTGTCGGACGCCGGAGGCTTGCCCTTCAGGCCGTGCCCGTACTGCGCGTTGGCGCCGTCCCGCGTGTCGGATCCGAGCACCAGGATGTTGAGCGCGCTGTTCAGCTTCTTCGGGCGGTTCTTGCCGAGCAGCGCGTCGACGTCCTCGTGGTGGACGGCGCTCTGCAGCTTCCAGTAGTACCCGTACGCCGACAGGCTGCCCGTCACCACCACCGCCGCCATCGCGACGGCGACCCAACCCAGCAGCTTCATAAGCCCTCCCGACGGTGTATCGCCACTTCCACCGCTCCGGGTTCACGGACTGGACGCAATTAACGGGTTGACACACCACTCGGGTTATGGCTAACTCTTACCCATGAAGCTTTGATTCTTCTCCGGTTGAGCCGCCCCCGGCATCGCCACGGGCCCGCTCCCGTTCCTCCCAAGGCGCTCCATCATCGCGTTCACATCCATGTGTCCTGCGACGTTGCCGTGCGCCCTCACCACCTTTTCCACGGCCTTTTCATGGCCGAATTCGAACGTGCCCGGAGGTGTCGTCTTCATGCGTGCCATCAACAATGAGCCACCCTTCCCGAACGCCAAGAAGAAGGGCAAGCGGAAGAACTCCGACCTGAGGTCGGGGAATTTCGCGGCGGGCGACCGGTCCAACGCCCGGCGGATGCCGACCCGGCAGTTCAACCGGGGCCGCTGACCGGCGCCTCCCGGTCCCGGTGCCGCTCCGCGGCGGCCGGGGCCGGGAACTCCGCCCACACGACCGTCCGGGATCCGTCCGCCCGGAACCCCCAGCGGGACGCGAGCGCCTCCACGATCCGCATGCCGCGTCCCGTCTCCGCGCCCGTCTCGTCCTTCACATAGGGGCGCCCGCCGGCGGCGCCGTCATCGGCGACCTCCAGCCGGTACACCCCGCCGCCCGCCGCGAGGGCGACCGTGACCAGGCCCCCTTCCCGCCCGGACGCGGTGTGCGTGATCGCGTTCGCGACCGTCTCGCTCGCCACCATGACCATGTCGTCCAGCGCGGGATGGCCCGCCGCCACGTTCCGGACGAAAGCGCGCGCACAGCCGACCGACCGCCGCACTCCCGGCAGCGTGATCTCGCCGATCACCACGCGGTCCCGCGTCACGGCCACAGCACCGCCTCCCCGATCCGGCTCCCGTCACGTCCGGAAGGTCGCCCGTCACCCTCCATGTACGGATCGCGCCCCGAGTCCTGTTCACGTTCCGCCGACGCCGGTCAGGTGCGCGAACACCGCGATGGCGCCAGGGACGGAACTCGCAGTATCACATACGCTGAGTAACGATCAGTGACTGTGAGCATCGCCTGGGGGATCGCCGGTGACGACGGAGAGGCAGGAGCGCGCCCGCCGGTGGCGCCGCCGGCTGCTCTTCTCGGTCCGGGGACGCGCCACGGTCATCACCGTGGTGGCGTCGGCGCTGATCCTGCTCCTGGTGCTGCTCCTGCTGATGCTGCTGGCGCGGGACTGGGCGGAGAACCAGGTCGCCCGGAAGGCGGAGCGGACCGCCGAGCGGATCGCGTTCGACATCGCCACCGAAACCGGCACCGACACCGGCCGCGGCGACCTCACCGTCGGACCCGACGACGCGCCGATGGTGCAGGTCCTGAGCCCGGAGGGCAAGGTGGTCGCGGCCGGTGAGGCGATGCGGGGCCGTCCGGCGCTCGCCGCCGACCGCCTCGCCGACCGGCAGCTGCTCATCGACCGGCGAGGCTGCCCGGACTTCCTCGACGACTGCGTCTGGATGTTCGGGCTGCGCCTGCGCGCGTCCCCGTGGGGGCCCGGCGTGATGGTCATCGCCGCGTCCCCGCTGCCCAGCCTGCTGAACGTGTGGCTGCTCCCCCTCGTCCTCGTGCTGCTCCTCGCCGCCCTCCTCACCCTGATCGCCTGGTGGACGTGGCACACGATCGGCTCGGCGTTCGTCCCGGTCGACCTGATCCGCGCGGAGATGGCCGACCTCGACGCCCGCGGCCTGGACCACCGGGTGCCCGTCCCGCAGACCGGCGGCGAGATCCAGGCGCTCGCCGAGACGGTCAACGCGACGCTCGAACGGCTGGAGGAGGCGTCCGACCGGGAGCGCCGCTTCATCTCCGACGCCTCCCACGACCTGCGCAACCCGATCGCGGGCCTCCAGGCCCGCATGGAGGTCGCCCTGGACGAACCCGCCGGCTACGACTGGAAACCGATGGTCCGCTCGGCGCTGCGCGACGCCCAGCGCCTCAACGACATCGTCCTCGACCTGCTGGAACTGTCCCGCCTCGACACGCGCACCCCGCAACCGGAGGAGCCGGTCGACCTCGCCGCGCTGGTCCGCCGCGAGGTCGGCCGGCGGGCGGGCGGCGCCCCGATCAGGACCCGCCTGGAGCCCGGCGTCGTCGTCCAGGCGAACCCGGTGCGGCTGGGCCGCGTCCTGGGCAACCTGCTGAGCAACGCCGAGCGGCACGCCGAGTCGCGCATCGAGGTGACCGTGGCCCGCGACGGAGGCGACGCGGTCATGGAGGTCCTGGACGACGGCTCCGGTATTCCGGAGGAGTCCCGCGAACGCGTCTTCGAGCGCTTCGCCCGCCTCTCCGAGTCCGAGGTGCGCGACCCCCAGGGCACGGGCCTCGGCCTCCCCATCGCCCGCGAGATCGCCGAGATCTACGGCGGCTCACTCCGCATAGCCGACAGTCCCCGGGGCGCCCGCTTCGTCCTCCGCCTCCCCCTTACGCCGGACGCCGGATCACGTTGATGACGCTGGAGAGGGAATTGGCCCCGTCCCCGGCGTCCACGCCCCGCCAGAACAGGTCTCTGAGCGCGGTCGGGCCGGCGACGTCGATCCCGGCTTCGCGGGCGGCCTCGACAACGTGGTCGGCGCCGACGGCCTGCATCCGGAGACTGTTCTCATCGCCGGGCGAGATGTCGGCTTCGATCTCCTCCGTGAGGTGCTTCAGGAAGCCCATCGGCCCGTCGCCGGTCAGCTCGCTCAGCGTGGTGGCGGCGAACGGACGGAACCGCTGGGCGGGGACGCCCGCCGCGCCCAGCAAGGCGACGCCGTGCATGTAGGCGGTCAGCGTCGACCAGAACAGGTACAGCTGCGACTGGTAGTACAGCGACGACAGGCCCAGGTCCGTACCCACGAACGTGACGTCCCCTAGCTCGGCCAAGGCTTCCTTGTGCGGGTCCAGCGCTTCCTCTGGGCCGCTGTAGAAGACGTAGGAACCCGGTTGGCCGATTCCAGGCGGCGGCACCATGATGCCGCCGGTCACCAGGACGCCTCCGTTCCCGGACACCCACTCCCCTGCCCGCCGCAGCTCGTCCGGGCTGCCGGAGGAGAGGTTGACGACGACGCGTCCCTCCAGGCCCACGCCTTTCAGCGAGTCGTACATCGCCTGGTAGTCGATCTGGCTGACGACGACGAGTTCGGACGCGGCGACCGCGTCGGCGGCCGTGGCGGCAAGGGTCGCGCCGTCGTCCACCAGAGGGGCCGCCTTGGAGGCGGTCCGGTTCCAGACCGTGGTCGGGTGGCCGTTCTTGAGGAACGTCTTGGCCATCGTCGCCCCCATGGGGCCGAGGCCGATGACGGTCACCGAAGAGTTCACAAGTCCTCCTGAATCGCGTTTCCCTCACTCTCGCCTTGGCCGCTACGGAACGGCTTCGGGTTTGTCCGTAGGCTGGTTCGCGTGCGTTTCGGGGTGTTGGGACCGCTCGCGGTGTGGACGGACGCCGGGGCGCCCGTGCGCGTACCCGAGCTGAAGGTCCGCACCCTGCTCGCCGTGCTCCTCACCGATGCGGGACGTCCCGTCTCCGTCGACCGGCTCCTCGACGCGCTGTGGGGCGACCGGCCGCCGCGCAACCCGGTGGGAACGCTCCAGGCCCGCGTCTCCCAGCTCCGGAAGGTGCTGGACGACGCCGAACCGGGCGGCCGCGGCCTGATCGCGTCCCGGCCACCCGGTTACCTGCTCGACGTCGCCCCGGAAACGGTGGACGCGGGACGGTTCACCGCGCTTCTCGCCCGTCCGGCGGACGGTCCTCTCGCCGCGAAGCAGCTGCTCGGGGACGCGCTGGCGCTGTGGCGCGGCCCCGCCTACGCCGACTTCGCGGACGCGGAGTTCGCCCGCGCGTCCGTCACCGAGCTGGAGGAGCTGCGCCTGGCGACGCTGGAGGAGCACGCAGCGGCCCGGCTTGAGCTGGGTGAACACGCCGCGGTGGCGACCGAGCTGGCCGCGCCCGTGGCCCTGCATCCGCTGCGGGAAGGGCTGCGCGCCGTCCACCTGCGCGCCCTGCACCGTGCCGGACGGCAGGCCGAGGCACTCGCGGGCTACCACGACCTGCGGAAGCGCCTGGCCGAGGAGCTTGGCGTGGACCCGAGCCCCGAACTGGCCGCGCTCTTCCGGTCCCTCCTCGAAGGGGACGCCGTTCTCGAAGTGAACCCGGCTCTCGAAGTGAACCCGGCCGCGACGCATCGGCTGCCCGTCCCGCTGGGCGAGCTGATCGGACGCGAGGAGGCCGTCGAACAGGCCCGGGAGGCGCTGGCGGCCGACCGGCTGGTGACGTTCACGGGTCCGGGCGGCGTCGGCAAGACCCGCCTGGCCCTGGAGACGGCCAGGCGGTCCGCCGGCGACCACCCGGACGGCGTCTGGATGGTCGAGCTGGCCACGGCCGGCGACGTGGCCGGGCAGATCGCCCGCACGCTGGGCCTTCGCGACGAGTCCGCGGAACGGCCGCTCGCCGGCGCGCTGCGCGGGCGGCGGGCGCTGCTCGTCCTCGACAACTGCGAGCACCTGATCGAGCCGGTCGCCGACCTGGCCGCACGCCTGCTCGCGGACGCCCCCGGCCTGCGCGTCCTCGCGACGTCCCGCGAACCGCTCGGCGTTCCCGGGGAGCGCCTTCAGCTCGTCTCGCCGCTGCCGCTCCCCGGCCGCGAGACCGCACCGGAAGCGCTCCGCGGCGTCGGGGCGGTGCGGCTGTTCGTGGCGCGGGCCGCGGCGGCGTCGCCCGGATTCGTCCTGGACGACGACACGGCGCCGTGGGTGGCGGCGATCTGCCGGCGGCTGGACGGCCTGCCGCTCGCGCTGGAACTGGCGGCGACCCGTGTCCGCGCGCTGGGGGTGCGCGAGCTGGCGGCGCGGCTGGACGACCGGTTCCGGGTGCTGGCGGGCGGACGCCGCGGCGGCCCGGCCCGGCAGCGGACGCTCCGTGCCGTGATCGACTGGAGTTGGGAGCTGCTCACCGAGCCAGAGCGCGTCGTGCTGCGGCGTCTCTCCGTCCACGCGGGCGGCTGCACGCTGGACGCCGCCGAAGCGGTCTGCGACGCCGATGCCGACGTGCTCGCCCGGCTGGTCGACCGCTCCCTCGTCGTCAGGGCCGAGAACGGCCGCTACCGGCTGCTGGAGTCGGTCGCCGCCTACAGCCTGGAGCGTTTGCGCGAGGCAGGCGAGGAGGACGAGTTCCGCCGCCGTCACGCCGTCCACTACACCGGCCTGGCCGAACACGCGGCGGAACGGCTTCGCGGCCCGGAACAGGGCCACTGGCTTGAGCGCCTCGACGAAGAGGCCGCGAATCTCAGCGCCGCCCAGGGCGACATCCGGTTGGTGGTGGCGCTCGCCTGGTACTGGTACCTGCGCGGGCGTTTCCGTGAGGCGCAGCAGGCGTTCGCCAAGGCATTGTCAGCGCAGCCCCAGGCGTCGGCGGCCAGAACCGAGGCCGAGACGTGGTTGACCGCCTTCACCATGCTGGTCGGCGAAGGCGTCCATTCGGAGGACCTCCGTCAGGCCGTGCTGAAGGGCCACCGTGACGACTTCGCCAAGGCGAAGGCGGAATGGCTCCTGAGCCATGTCCATTGGGCCTACGGCGATCTGGCCGCGAACGAGGAGCGCGTGGACCGCGCCCTCAAGGTGTTCCGTGAGCGCGGCGAACGGTGGTTCACGGCCGCCGCCCTCGCGACGCGGGCCAAGTTCGCGCTGGGCCGCGGCGACCTGCCGGCCATGGGACGGGACGCCGCGGAGAGCATGGCGGTCTTCGACGAGCTGGGCGACCCCTGGGGTCGGCTGGAGGCGTCCGACGCGCTCGTCCGGCGCGCCGAGGTCACCGGCGCGTACAGCGAGGCGGCCCGGCTGCTCGGCGACGCGCTCCGGCTGGCCGAAGAGCTGCGGATGTGGCCCGAGGTGTCGTTCCGGCTGTCGGGCCTCGGCCGTGTCGCGTTCCTCACCGGCGCCCTCGACGAGGCTCGCGACCTGCACGAACGGGCACTCGACGTGGCGCGGCGGCAGGTGGCGCGATCGGCGGAGGAGTTCGCCGAGATCGGGCTCGGGCTCGTCGCCCGGGCGCGCGGCGACCTCGGCGCCGCCGAATCCCACCTGCGTGCGCGGCTCGGCTGGCTGCGCGGCATCGGCGGGACGGCCGGCGTCGCGTTCGTCCACGCCCAGCTCGGCTTCGTCGCGGAGGAGCGCGGCGACGCCGGAGCCGCGGCGGCCCTGCACGCCGAGGGCCTCGCCGCCGCCCGCACCACCGGCGACCCGCGCGCTGTCGCCCTCGCGCTGGAGGGGCTCGCCGGAGCCCGCTCCCTGGCGGGCGACCAAGCCGCGGCGGCCGAGTTGCTCGCCGAGGCCGGCGGGCTCCGCGCGTCGGCCGGGGTGCCGCTTCCGCCCGGCGAGCGCCGCGACGTCGACCGGATCACCGCGAGGATCCGGGCCGCTCCGCGCGCGTGAGGTCCTGGAAAGATCTCGACCATGTCCGACGTTGTCCCCGTATCTGGGGGAAAGGGAAGTCATGAGCGAGGACCTCGGGTACGGGTGGCAGGGCGAGCTGCTCGATCTGCCCGCCTATCTGAAGCGGATCGGGTACGACGGCGGCCTGGCGCCGACCGGGGCGACGCTGCGCGGGCTGCACCGGGCGCATGTCTCGTCCATCCCGTTCGAGAACCTGGAGATCATGCTCGGCCGGCCGGTCGAGATGTCGCTGGACGCCGTGCAGGCGAAGATGGTCGGGCGGCCTCGCGGCGGCTACTGCTTCGAGCACAACCGGCTGTTCGCGGCGGCGCTGGAGCGGCTGGGCTACGAGGTCACCGCACTGGCGGCGCGGGTGACGCTGGGGGCGGCGAAGCTGCTGCCGTCCACGCACGCGCTCCTGCACGTCCGCCCGCCGGAGGCGCCGCGCGACGAGCCCGCCTGGCTGTGCGACGTGGGGTTCGGGGCAGGGCCGCTGGAACCGCTTCCGCTGGTCGACGGGCACGAGGCCGTCCAGGACGGGTGGGGGTTCCGGCTTCGGCGCGGCCGCACCACGACGACCTGGACGCCGAACACGGTGAGCTGGGAGATGCACCAGCGCGGGCCGGGCGGGTG
>NZ_SMKY01000151.1 GCF_004349235.1 Actinomadura darangshiensis
GCTCCTGCCCGTCATCTGGCCCCCTTCGTCCGTCCCGTCGCCCCTGCGTCAGCCCCGCTCGGGCAGCCCGCCCTGCCGGATCACCCCGGCGTACCACCGTGCGCTGTCCTTGGGCACCCGGCGCTGCGTGGCGTAATCGACGTGGACCAGCCCGAAACGCTTGGAGTAGCCCCAAGCCCACTCGAAATTATCCAGCAGCGACCAGGTGAAGTAGCCGCGAAGCGGTACCCCGTCGGCGATGGCGTCGTGGCAGGCTCGCAGGTGCGCGTCGAGGTAGGCGATGCGCCCCAGGTCTTGGACCGTGCCATTGTCGTCAGGGGTCTCGTCGTAGCCCGCGCCGTTCTCGGTGATGTACAGCGCGACGGACGGGTACTCGCGGTGCAGCCTGGTCAGCACCTCGTAGAGGCCGCGCTCGTCGATCTCCCAGCCCATCCCGGTGACCGGGCGGCCCGCCGGGACGAACCGGACGTGGTCGCTGCCGGGCCAGGGGGAGTGCGTCGAGAACGGTGACGACGCGGTCTGCGCCGCCTCGCCGGGGGTGCCGGCGACGGTGTGCCGCGAGTAGTAGTTGATGCCGAGCTGGTCGATCGGCTGGTTGATGATGGTGAGATCCGCGTCCGACGGCGTGAACCCGAGGCGGGCCGTGTCGGCGAGCACGTCCTCGGGGTAGCGGCCGAGCAGCAGCGGGTCGAGGAACAGCCGGTTCTGCAGCCCGTCGACGCGGCGCGCCGCGTCCCGGTCGGCGGGGTCGTCCGACGCCGGGGAGACGGCGTACAGGTTGACGGCCACGCCGAACGAGTTGTCCGGGTACCGGGCCCGCATCGCCTCGACGGCGAGGCCGTGGCCCAGCATCAGGTGGTGCGCGGCCAGCAGGGACGCGGACGCGTCCCGGCGTCCGGGCGCGTGGTCCCCGGACGCGTATCCGAGGAACGCCGCGCACCACGGCTCGTTCACCGTCATCCAGTTCCGGACGCGGTCGCCCAGCGCAGCGTGGACGTGCGCGGCGTACTCGGCGAACCGGTGCGCGGTCTCCCGCTCGGGCCAGCCGCCCTTGTCCTCAAGGGGCTGCGGCAGGTCCCAGTGGTAGAGCGTCGGCCACGGCTCGATGCCCGCCTCCAGCAGCTCGTCCACCAGCCGCCGGTAGAAGTCGAGGCCGTCCTGGTTGAAGGTCCCCGCGCCGGACGGCTGCACCCGCGGCCAGGAGATCGAGAACCGGTACGCGGTCAGCCCGAGGTCGGACATCAGGGCGACGTCCTCGGGGAAGCGGTGGTAGTGGTCGACCGCGACGTCGCCGGTCTCGGCGTTGAGGACCTTGCCGGGGGTGCGGCAGAAGGTGTCCCAGATGGACGGTCCGCGCCCGCCCTCCCCGGCCGCGCCCTCGATCTGGTAAGCGGCGGTGGCGGCCCCCCAGCGGAACCCGGTCGGGAAGGGTGCGGCGGGAGCCGCGCTGGTGTCGTCCTGTAGGGAGGTCACGCCTTCACAGCACCTTCCATGATTCCGCCGATGATCTGGCGGCCGAAAATGATGAACACGACGAGGAGCGGCAGGATCGCCACGCTGGTTCCTGCGAACATGAGCGTGTAGTCCTTGAAGTACGCGTTCGCCAGGTTGTTGATGGACAGCTGCACCGTCGGGTTGTCGGGATTGAGGACCGCGAGCGGCCACATGAACTCGTTCCAGGTCTGCATGAACGTGAACAGGCCGAGGACGCCGGCGGCGGGACGCAGCGCGGGGAGCACGACGCGCCAGTAGATGCCGAACGTCGTGCAGCCGTCGACGCGGGCGGCCTCGATCAGCTCGTCCGGGACGGCCTGGTCGGCGTACTGCCGCATCATGAACACGCCGAACCCGGTGACCAGGAACGGGACGATGACGGCCTGCAGATGGTTCTGCCAGCCCAGCTTCACCATGATCATGTAGAGCGGGATGATGCCCATCTGCACCGGGATCATCATCGTCGCGATGATGGTGAGCAGCAGCCCGTTCTTGCCGCGGAAGCGCAGCTTGGCGAACGCGAACCCGGCCAGCGAGGCGAAGAACACGGTGGAGACCGTCACGGCGGCGGAGGCGATGGCGGAGTTCAGCAGGCCCTTGGCGAAGTACGCCTCCGGGTTGTCGAACAGCCGGCCGACGTTGTCGCCGCCGTGCCCGCCGGGCAGCAGCGGCGGCGGGACGTCGGCGACCACGCTGTTGGTGCGGGTCGCGACGATGATCATCCAGTAGATCGGGAAGATCGACAGCGCCAGCGCGGCGAGCAGCGTGACGTAGGTCAGCGGGCTGGCGTTCCACATGCCGCGGAAGCGGCCGGGGCGGGCGGCGGCGTGCTTGGCGTCGCGGCGGCCGCCCGGGCCGGCGAGGAGCGTGGTCACTTGGTGCCTCCGGTGCGCCGCACGGCCAGGAAGTTGATCAGCGAGAACACGATGATCATCACGAACAGCGCCCAGGCGACCGTCGCCCCGTAGCCGTACCGGTCATGGCCGAACGCGTTGTCGTACATGTACATCGTGATCGTCTGGAACTGGTGCATCGGGCCGCCGTCCATCTTGTTCGGCGTGCCGACGCTGAACAGCACGGGCTCGGTGAACAGCTGCAGCCCGCCGATGGTCGAGATGATCACCGTGAAGATGATCGTGGGCCGCAGCAGCGGGACGGTGATCTGCCAGAACTGCCGGATCCGGGACGCGCCGTCGATCGCGGCGGCCTCGTACAGGTCCCTCGGGATCGCCTGCATGGCGGCCAGGTAGATCAGCGCGTTGTAGCCGGTCCAGCGCCAGTCGACCATCATCGCGATGGCGGCCCAGGACCAGCCGCGGCTGCTGGACCACTGGATCGGGTCGATGCCGATCAGCCCGATCGCCCAGTTGACCATGCCCCAGTCCTTGTCGAACATCTGGGTGAACACGATCGCGACGGCGGCGGTCGAGGTGACCAGCGGGGCGACCATCCCGATCCGGAACAGGGTCGGCAGCCGCATCCGCCGGTTCAGCGCGTTGGCGACCAGCAGGGCGATCAGCAGCTGCGGGACGGTCGAGAAGGCGAAGATCCCGAGAGTGTTGACCGTGGCGTGCCAGAAGTCGGCGTCGGTCAGCAGGTAGTCGTAGTTGTCGAGCCCGACGAACTTGCGCGTCCCCGACGCCAGCTCCCAGTCGTGCAGGGAGACCCACAGGGTGTAGACGAGCGGGAAGGCGCCGAAGATCAGGAAGACGAGGTAGAACGGCGAGATGAAGGCATAGGGCGCGCCCTTCACATCGAGCCGGGCGAGCCGGGACCGCCAGGTGCGGCGCGGGCCCGGCGGGACCCGCGGCGGCGTGGGCGGCGGGGGGCCGTTCCGGCTGGGGCGCAGATCGGTGGTCACGTCGTGCGCCTCCTTTCCGAGGACGGGCCGCTCCGAGGACGGGACGGAGCGGGAGATGGGAACGGCGGCGGCGCCGGCGGGGAGGTAGCGGCGCGGCGCCGCCGCCGTGGTCTACAAGGCGCCGGGGGTCACCTGGCGGCCTTCTTGGCCTCGTCGACGGACTTGGACCACGCGTCGGCCGGCTTCTGCTTGCCCTGGCCGACGGAGATCAGGACGTTCTCCACCGCGGAACGCACGTCCTCGTTCTTCGGCCCGAGGTAGACCGGCTTCACCTGGGCGACCAGGTCGCCGAAGATCTTGCCGACCGGGGCGCCGCTGAAGTACTCGCTCTTCGCGCCGGCGACCGCGGGGTCCTGCGCGGCCTGCGGCGACGACGGGAAGGTGTTCGCGGCCTTGTACGCGGCGACCTGCCCCTCCGGGGAGGTCAGGAACTTGGCCAGCTCGGCGGCGGCCTTCGCGTGCTTGGTCTGCTTCGGCACGGCCAGCCACGACCCGCCCCAGTAGCCCGAGCCGCCCGGCGTGCTCGCCACGTCCCACTTGCCCTTGCCCGCGTCACCCGAGAACTCCTCGATGCCCCCGAGCATCCAGGACGGACACGGCACGGTCGCGAACGTGTCGCGCTTGAGGGCGGTCTGCCACGGCGGCGTGAAGATCGACATGTCGGCGGTGAGCTTGTTCTCGGCGAACTTCAGCGACGTGTCGAACGCCTGCTTGACGGCCGGGTTGCTGTCGAAGACCAGGTTGTTGCTCTTGTCGAAGAAGCTGTAGCCGGGCCCCGCGCCGGCGTTCTGCAGGACGGTGGCGCGGAAGACGGCGGTGGGGCCGTCCAGCCACTTGCTGCCGGGGGCCTTCTGCTGGAACTTCTGCCCCGTCGCGAGGAACTGGTCCCACGTCGGCCAGAGCTTGCCGACCTCCTCGCGGTCGGTGGGCAGGCCCGCCTTCTTGAAGAGGTCCTTGCGGTAGCACATGGCGAGGGGGCCGACGTCGGTGCCGAGGCCGACGAGCTGCTTGCCGTCCGGTGTGACGCCCATCTGCCACTTCCACGGCAGGAAGTTCTTCTCCAGGGACTTGCCCCCGTAGTCGAACAGGTTGAGGAACTTCGAGCTCTGCTGCATGTAGAGGGGGAGGATGCCCTCCTCCAGCATGACGACGTCGCCCGCGCCGCTGCCGGTGGCCATCCACTGCTGGATGCGCGGCTTGTACTCGTCCAGGTTCGAGACCTTGCGCTGCTTGATCTTGACGTTGGGGTGGGACTGCTCGTACTGCTTGTAGAGCCCCTGGTCGTACCCCACCTCGCCGAAGACGTCGACGGTGAGCTCGACGGGCCCGCTCTCCGAGCCGCCCCCGTCCTTGTCGTCCCCGCCGCAGGCGACGGCGAGGCCGCCGACGAGCACGGCGGCCAGCGCCGTACTCAGTCCGCGCCGCATGATGGCCCTCATCGCGGACCCCTCTCAGGTTGTGTTGTGCCGGTGTGTGGGAGCGCTCCCACGAAGGAAAGACCGTGACCGGGCTCACTGTCAATGCGCCGAAACCCAACCGTTACAAGAACCTGTCTCCGAGGGCAGCCCGGTCAGCGCCCGCCCGACAGCCGGTCAGCCCCGGGTCAGCCCTCCTTGACGGGCGACAGCCGGGCCGCCGCCGGAGCGGGCGCCGTCGACCGCCGGACGACGAGTTCCGGCCGGTAGAGCAGCTCCGTGCGGGGCGCGCGGGCACCGCGGATCTCGTCCAGGACGGTGCTCACCGCGGCCATCGACATGTCCCGCACCGACTGCCGGACCGTGGTGAGCGGCGGGTCGAGGTAGGCGGTCAGGAGCGAGTCGTCCATCCCGGTGACCGACACGTCACCGGGCACCCGGAGGCCGCGCGCCCGCGCCGCCCGGATCGCGCCGAGCGCCATGATGTCGTTGCCGCCGCAGATCGCCGTGCAGCCCGCGTCGAGCAGCTTCGCCGCCGCCGCCTGGCCGCCCTCGACCGTGTACATGGTGTTGGCGATCAGCCCGTCGACCTCGTCCGGCGCCAGGTCGGTATGGGCGGCCATCCCGCGCCGGAACCCCTCGGTCTTGCGCCGCGTCGGCACGTACACGTCCTGGCCGATCGCCAGCCCGATCCGCCGGTGGCCCATTGCGGCCAGATGCGCGACCGCCGCCTCCAGCGACGCCACGTCGTCATTGGAGATGAACGGCGCGTCGATGTCGGGCCGGTAGCCGTTCACCAGGACGATCGGGAGCGCCTGCTCCAGCAGCCGCGCGTAGCGGGCCCGGTCGGAGTTGGCGTTGGCGTGCAGGCCGTTGACGAAGATGATCCCGGCGACGCCGCGCTCCAGCAGCATCTCGATGTAGTCGTCCTCGGCGACGCCGCCCGGCGCCTGCGAGCACAGCACCGCCATGTAGCCGTGCCGGGCCAGCGCGCTCTCGATCACCTCGGCGAACGCCGGGAAGATCGGGTTGGTCAGCTCCGGGATGATCAGCCCGATCAGCCCGGCCCGCTGCTGGCGCAGCCGGGCCGGCCGCTCGTACCCGAGCACGTCCAGGGCGGTCAGCACCGCCTGGCGCGTGCTCGGGGACACCCCCGGCTTGCCGTTGAGCACGCGGCTCACGGTCGCCTCGCTCACCCCGGCATGAGCCGCGATGTCCGCCAGGCGCGTCGTCATGGGTTTCAAGTTATCTCTCCTCGACGTCCCACCACAGTGCGGTGTCCGGGGGTAGTTCCGCGTGCTCGTTCTCCAGGTGGACCGGTCCGCTCGCGAGGAGCGGGGTTCCGCGCACGGGGACGCGCGCCGGGCGGCCGGACATGTTCACGGCGCACGCGAGGCGCCCGTCCCCGCCGGTCTCCCGGACGAAGACCAGTGTGCCGGTCGGGCCGTCCAGCCAGCGCAGGCCGCCGTCGCCGAGCGCGGGGTGCTCGTGGCGGAGGCGCAGCGCCTCGTGGTACAGGGCCAGCATGGAGTCCGGGTCCTCGCGCTGCGCGGCGACGGTCAGGTCGCGCCACGCGGTGGGGATCGGGAGCCAGGACGCGGTGCCGCCGAAGCCGAACGGCGGCTCCTCGCCCTCCCACGGCAGCGGGACGCGGCAGCCGTCGCGGCCCGCGTCCTCGCCGCGCAGCCGCTGCGGGTCCTGCTGGAACTCCGCCGGCAGGTCGAGGACCTCCGGCAGGCCCAGCTCCTCGCCCTGGTAGACGTAGGCCGAGCCGGGCAGCGCGAGCGTCAGCAGCGCCGCCGCGCGGGCGCGCCGCAGCCCCCGCTCGCCGCCGCCGTACCGGGTGACGTGCCGTTTCACGTCGTGGTTGGACAGCACCCAGGTCGCGGGCGCGCCGACCGCGCCGGCGGCGTCCAGGGACTCCTCGATCACCTTCCGCATCCCGGACGCCTCCCAGGGCGCGGTCAGGTAGTGGAAGTTGAACGCCTGGTGCAGCTCGTCCGGGCGGGTGTAGTCGGCGAGCCGCTCGTGCGTGGGCGCCCACGCCTCGGCGACGGCGATCCGCTCCCCGCCGTAGGAGTCGAGCAGGCGCCGCCACTCGCGGTGGATGTCGTGGACGGGGTCCTGGTCGAAGTACGGCAGGACGGCCGTGCCGAGCATCTCCACCTGGTCGGCGTGGCCGACGTCGGGAAGCCCCGGCGCCTTGGCCATGCCGTGCGCGACGTCCACGCGGAAGCCGTCGGCGCCGAGGTCGAGCCAGAACTTCAGGATGTCCGCGAACTCGGCGCGGACCTCGGGGTTCTCCCAGTCCAGGTCCGGCTGCTCGGGCGCGAACAGGTGCAGGTACCACTGGCCGTCCGGGAGCCGCGTCCAGGCGGGGCCGCCGAACACCGACTCCCAGTCGTTGGGGGGCCGGGCGCCGTCCGGGCCCCGCCCGTCCCGGAAGAGGTAGCGGGCGCGTTCGGGGGAGCCGGGGGACGCGGCGAGCGCGGCCTGGAACCAGGCGTGCCGGTCGGACGTGTGGTTCGGCACGACGTCCACGATGATCCGCAGGCCGTGCGCGTGCGCGTCGGCGATCAGGCCGCGGGCGTCGGCGAGGGTGCCGAACAGCGGGTCGACGTCGCGGTAGTCCGCCACGTCGTAGCCGAAGTCGGCCATGGGGGAGACGTAGAACGGGGTCAGCCACAGCGCGTCCACGCCGAGCCCGGCCAGGTAGGGCAGGCGCGACCGGACGCCCGGCAGGTCGCCGACGCCGTCCCCGCCGGAGTCGGCGAAGCTGCGCACGTACACCTGGTAGATGACGGCGTCGCGCCACCAGCGGGTGCCCTCGCCCTGGTCGGGGACAGGGACGATCAGGGTGTCCTGGGTCATGAACATCCTTCTAGTCGGGAGCCGTCAGGAGCTACTTGACGCCGCCGGCGGTCAGCCCGGCGACGATCCGGCGCTGGAAGACCAGCACGAGGGCGATGAGCGGGACGGTCACGACCACCCCGGCCGCCATCTGGGTGCCGAACGGCTGGTCGAACCCGGAGACGCCGGTGAACTTGGAGATCGCGACCGTGGCGGTCTGCATCTCCTTCTTGTTGACCATGGACAGCGCGATGAGGAACTCGTTCCACGCGGCGATGAAGGTGAGGATCGCCGTGGTGAACACCCCGGGCGCCGCCAGCGGGACGATGATCTTGCGGAACGCCTGGCCGCGGGTGCAGCCGTCCACCATCGCCGCCTGCTCCAGCTCGAACGGCAGCTGCCGGAAGAACGCCGTGAGCAGCCATACCGACAGCGGCAGCGCGAACCCGAGGCTGGGCAGCACCATCGCCTGGTAGGTGTTGATCCACTTGATGTCGGTGAACAGCTTCAGCAAGGGGACGAGCTGGGAGATTCCCGGGAACATCGAGGTCGCGACGATGAGCCCGAGCACCGCGTTCTTGAACCGGAACTGGAGCCTGGCCAGCGCGTACGCGGTGAACGTGCCGATCAGCAGCGTCAGCACGGTGGTGGTCCCCGCCACGATCACGCTGTTCAGCAGGGCGCGGCCGAACCCGTTGTCGCCGGAGAACACCGCGGAGAAGTTCTCCCACGACCACCGGGACGGGACGATCGAGTTGTCGAACTGGTCCTGCGGGCGGCGGAACGCCGAGATCGCCATCCAGTAGAACGGCGCCAGGCAGTACACCGCCACCGCCGCGAACCCGAGGTAGGACAGCAGCCGCTTCGCCTGGGGCATCAGGCCCTCCTCCTGCGCTCGCGCCTGCCGTGCTGGCGGGCCTCGCCGATGATGTCGGCGCCGAGCAGCTTCACGAACAGGTACGCGATCAGCGCGATGTACAGGAACAGGACGGTCGCGTACGCCGCCGCCGACCCGTACCGCAGGTTGGACGCCTCGAACCAGGCGATCATCGTCAGCGTCTCCACCGACTTCTGGTTGACGCCGATCAGCACCGCGGGCAGGTCGAACATGCGCAGCACGTCCAGCATCCGGAACAGCACGGCGACCAGCAGCGCGGGCCTGACCAGCGGCAGCGTGATCCGCCAGAACTGCTGGACGGGGCCGGCGCCGTCCACCCGGGCCGCCTCGTAGACGTCGCGGGGGATCATCTGCAGGCCGGCGAGGACGAGCAGCCCGATGAACGGGGACGTCTTCCACACCTCGGCGATGACGACGGCCATCTTGGCGGGGAACCCGTCGGCGGTCCACAGGATCTCCTGGCGGAGCAGGGCGTTCGCGGCGCCGTCCGCCTGGAAGATCCACCGCCACAGCAGGCCGGAGATCGCGGTCGGGATCGCCCACGGGACGAGGATGCTGGCCCGCACGATCGACCGCCCGCGGAACGCCTGATGCATGATCAGCGCCATCGCGACGCCGATCACCGTCTCCAGCACGACGGTGGTGAGCGTGAAGAACGTGGTGTTGGAGAACGCGTTCCAGAACGCGTCGGCGCGGTCGCCCTGGAAGATCGCGGTGTAGTTGTCGAGGCCGGCGAAACGGTCGCCCTCCACGACGAAGCCGTCGGCGTCCAGGCCCTCGCCCCGCGCGTACAGCGACTCGCGGAACCCGGCGAGCACCGGGTAGCCGATGACCAGCGCGAGGACGAGCAGCGTCGGGGACAGCAGCAGCGCCGCGAGCCGCTTCGTCCCCTGCACGTCGCGCCCCCGCTTCCGGGGCGGGCCCGCCGCGGGGGTGCCCGCGGCGGACGCGCGCTCGGTGGCCGTCATCCCGCTCACTGCGCGGTCAGCGGCTGGAGCTTGCCCTGCAGGTCGGTCAGGGCTTGGTCGACCGGCTTCTTGCCGGTCACCGCGTCGTACATCTCGCCCTGGATGGCGGCGGTCACGTCGCCGTACTTCACCGTGACCGGACGCGGCTTGGCGCTCGCGATGGCCGCCTTGAGGACGGGCAGGTACGGGAACTTCTTCACCATCTCCGGGTCGTCGTAGAGCGCGGCGATCGTCGGGGCCTTCGAGGTCGCGAGCAGGTTGGCGCGCTGCGACTGCTCGCCGGCCAGGTACTTGATGAAGTCGAGGGAGGTGGCCTTGTTCTTGGCGAACGCGGACACGGCGAGGTTGTGGCCGCCGAGGTTGGCGACGCCGGGGCCGGCCGGGCCGGGCAGCGGCGCGACCGCGAACTTGCCCGCCACCTTGGACGAGCCGTCATCGGAGTTCGCGAGGGCGTACTGGTAGGGCCACTGCCGCTGGAAGAGCAGCTTGCCGGACTGGAAGTAGCGGCGCCCGCCTTCGGTGTCGAGGGTGACGGCCTCCTTCGGCATGTGCTCCTTCTTGGCGTTCACGAGGAACTCGATGCCCGCCTTGGCCTGCGGGGTGTTCAGCGCCGGCTTGCCGTCCTCGCCGATGATCGACCCGCCGGCGCTCTCGATCGCCTCGACCGCGCTGATCGTCATGCTCTCGGTCTTGTTGACCTCGGTGAAGTAGCAGTCGACGTCCTCGCCCTCGGGCAGCTTCCTGACCTTCTCGCAGTCGGCCCACATCTCGTCGTAGGTCTTCGGCGGGTCGGCGATCCCGGCCTTCTCCAGCAGGTCCTTGCGGTAGTAGAGCATCCCGGCGTCGGACGCGGACGGCACCGCGTACAGCTTGTCCCGGTACTGCCCGGTGGTGATCGTCGCGGGCAGCATCTTCGACAGGTCGATCTGGTCCTTGGGCAGCTGCGCGAGCCACCGGTTCGCGGCGAACTCCGCCGTCCACACCACGTCGAGGCTGAGCACCGAGTACGCGTCGGACTTGGTCGTGGCGTTCTGGATCATCTGCTGGCGCTGGTCGTTCGGCTCGTCCGGCAGCTCGATGATGCGGACCTGCTCCTTCGGGTGCTCGGAGTTCCAGCCGTCGACCTGCTTCTGCAGGTAGCCCGAGCGGTCCTTGCCCGTCACGAAGGTGATCGGCCCGCGGCCCTCCAGAGCCGCGCCGGTGCCGCCCTTCGAGCCGCCGCCGTCATCGCCGCCGCAGGCGGAGAGCGAGAGCGCGAGGGCGGCGCAAACCACAGCGCTTGCCAGCGGAGTGCCGCCGATCAGGGGGATGCGCCGCATGTGTCCTCCTTCGCGGGACGTGCCTGCTCCGGCCGTCGTCCCGCAGGTCAAGAGTTGGGGGTGGCTGGACCGGGACGTTAGCAACGCGTTGCAGACCCGTAAACCTCTTGCAGAAACTTTCAGCAAGTCTGTGGCTGATCTGTAACCATTTACAGCGACCGGACAATCGGGTCGACATGTCCGGAGGCCCTGCGCCAGGCTTCCCCCGTGACCACTCCCGACCATGACGCGGCGCTCGGCCTCGTCCGCGACCACACGATCCTGTCGGTCGTGACCGGGTCGCGAGCCTACGGGCTGGCGACGGACGCGAGCGACGTCGACCGGCGCGGCGTCTACGCCGCCCCGGCGCCCCTGTTCTGGCGTTTCACCAAGCCGCCCACGCATCTGGACGGCCCGCTGCCCGAGCAGTTCTCCTGGGAGCTGGAGCGCTTCTGCGAGCTGGCGCTGGCCGCGAACCCGACCGTCCTGGAGTGCCTCTGGTCGCCGCTCGTCGAGAAGGTCACCCCGGTCGGCGAGGAGCTGCTCGCGGTCCGGGGGGCGTTCCTGTCCCGGCACGCGCACCGCACGTTCCTCCGCTACGCCGAGGCCCAGTTCCGCAAGCTGGAAGGCGACTTGCGCAACGGCGGTGTGCCGCGCTGGAAGCACGTCATGCACATGCTGCGGCTGCTGGAGAGCGGCGTGCACCTCGTCCGGCACGGGGAGCCGCGGGTGGACGTCGGCGACCTGCGCGACCGGCTCCTCGCCGTCCGCCGCGGCGAGGTCGGCTGGGACGACGTCGACGCGTGGCGCGCCTCCCTCACCGCCGACCTCGGCGAGGCCGCGGCCCGCAGCCCGCTGCCGCCCGAACCCGACCGCGCCGCGGTCGAGGAACTGCTGATCTCCGTCCGACGCAGGAGCGTGACCTGGTGAACCTCCCCGAAGGCATGATCGACCGCTTCGGCGCCGACCACCCGTACCCGCGCGCGTTCGTGACGGTCAGCGGCGCGCACCTGTACGGCTTCCCGTCCGCGGACTCCGACGTCGACCTGCGCGGCGTCCACCTGCTGCCGCTGGAGGAGATCGTCGGCCTGGAGACCGGGGACGAGACCGTCACGATGATGTGGGACCACGCGGGCGTGGAGGCCGACGCCGTCACCCATGACCTCGCCAAGTTCTGCACCCTCCTCCTGCGGCGCAACGGATACGTGCTGGAGCAGGTCATGTCCCCGCTCGTCGTGGCGACCTCGCCCGTGCACGACGAGCTGAAGGCCCTCGTCCCGGGGCTGATCACCTCCAACCACGCGCACCACTACCTCGGGTTCGCGCGGTCGCAGTGGAAGCTGTTCGAGAAGTCCGGCGAGCTGAAGCCGCTGCTGTACACGTTCCGGGTGCTGCTGACCGGCATTCACCTGATGCGGACGGGCGAGGTCGAGGCCGACCTGACGCGGCTCGCCGGTCCGTCCTACCTGCTCGGCCTGATCGAGGCGAAGCGGGCCGCCGAGCACGGCGCGCTGCCGGACGACGCGCCGGACACGTCCCTCCTCCAGGACGACGTCGCCGCGCTCACCGCCCGGCTGGAGGACGAACGCGACCGCAGCGACCTGCCGGAATTCCCGTCCGGGCACCGCGCCCTCCACGACTTGGTGGTTCGTACGCGCCTACGCTGAACCCTGCGGTGCCTCCCCTGCGTGCCACCGGTTATACGGACCGTTTTGGGACGCAACCACCTGGTGCGGTCGCCACGTACCACGGGTGATTGCGTAGCCGAGGAAGGGGAGCGATGCACGACCAGGGCATCGACCAGAAGGACATCGCGGAGGCGGACCTCCGGACCAGGCGCGGCGTGTTCCGCGCCGTCGCGTTCCGGGACCCGGTCGACGGGCACGAGCACATGGCGCTGGTGCGGGGCGAGGTGCGGGGGCACGCGGACGTGCTCGTCCGGATGCACTCCGAATGCATGACGGGCGACATCTTCGCCGCGACGCGCTGCGAGTGCGGGGACCAGCTCGGCGCCGGCCTGGACGCGATCGCCGGTGAGGGCACCGGCGTCCTGGTCTACCTGCGCGGGCACGAGGGGCGTGGGATCGGCCTGGTGGCGAAGGTCCGGACCCACATCCTGCAGGACGACCAGGGCCTCGACACCGTCGACTCGGCCACGGCCATCGGGCTGCCGGTGGACGTCCGCGACTACGGTCCGGCGGCCCGGATCCTGCGGCATCTCGGTGTCCGGTCGGTGCGGCTGATGTCGAACAACCCGGTCAAGGTCAGCGCGCTGGAGTCCTACGGCGTCGAGGTCGCGGCGCGGGTGCCGCTGCTCGTCCCCGTCAGCGACGACAACGTCCGCTACCTGACCGCCAAGCGGGACCGCCTCGGCCACGACCTGCCGCAGCTCGACGGCGCCCTGGACGGCGCGCTGGACGGCGCGCTCGCCGAGGCGCCCGTCAGCGAGGTGCGCGGATGACGCGGCCGATGACGCTGACGCGTCCCCTCCCGGCGGTGCGGCTGCCGGCGGCGCCGCGCGGGCCCCGGCTGACCCGCGGGCCCGAGCTGGCCATCGCGGTCGCGGTCCAGTTCGCGCTGGTCGCGCTGCTTCGCCCCGGCCATGCGGGCCTGGCCGTGGGCGTCGCGTACGCGCTGGCGTCATGGGCGGTCCTCGGCCGGGCGTTCCGCCGGCGGCGGGCGCTCGGCCCGGCCGATCATGTGACGCTGGCCAGGGTCGTCCTCACCGGGGGTGTCGCGGCGCTGGTCGCGGGGCATCTCACCGGTGTCGGGCACACGGGGCTGCTCGTCGCGGTCGCGTCGGCGGCGCTCGTCCTGGACGGGGTGGACGGGCAGGTCGCCCGCCGCACCGGGACGACGTCCACGCTCGGCGCGCGGTTCGACATGGAGACCGACGCCTTCCTCGTGCTGGTGCTCAGCGTCGAGGTCGCGTGGTCGGCGGGGGCGTGGGTGCTGGCGATCGGGGCGATGCGGTACGCGTTCGGCGCGGCGGCGTGGGCGGCGCCGTGGCTGCGCGCCGACCTGCGGCCGAGCATCGCGCGCAAGGCCGTCGCGGTGGTGCAGGGCGTGGTGCTGGTCGTCGCGGCGTCGGGGCTCGTCCCGCTTGCGGGCCTGCTCGTGGCGGCGGCGCTGGCGCTGCTGGTGTGGTCGTTCGGACGGGACGTGCTGTGGCTGTTCCAGCGGCGCGCGGACCGTTCGGACACTCGGGGGAGGAGCACGGATGGAGCGCGACGCGCGCGCCTTCTGGATCCCGTCGCCCGGTAAGGGGGAGATCCGCGAC
This sequence comes from Actinomadura darangshiensis, assembly GCF_004349235.1. GTDB lineage: Bacteria > Actinomycetota > Actinomycetes > Streptosporangiales > Streptosporangiaceae > Spirillospora > Spirillospora darangshiensis. Next base: position 14,065 of record NZ_SMKY01000151.1, read on the forward strand.
CTCGTCCTGCCGGAGCCGGGGCCGGGGGAGGTGCTCGTCCGGACGCTGTTCTCGGGCGTGAGCCGCGGCACCGAGGCGATCGTGTTCCGCGGCGGCGTCCCGCCGAACCAGCACGCGATCATGCGGGCGCCGTTCCAGGACGGGACGTTCCCGGGCCCGGTCAAGTACGGCTACCTGAACGTCGGCGAGGTCGAGCACGGGCCGCCCGAGCTGCTCGGGCGCACGGTGTTCTGCCTCTACCCGCACCAGACCCGGTACGTGGTCCCGGCGGGCGCGGTCAGCGTCGTCCCGGACGACGTGCCCCCGTCGCGCGCCATCCTGGCCGGGACGGTCGAGACCGCCGTGAACGCGCTGTGGGACGCGGCGCCGCTGGTCGGCGACCGGATCGCCGTGGTCGGCGCGGGCATGGTCGGCTGCTCGGTCGCCGGCGTCCTCGCAGGGTTCCCGGGGAGCCGCGTCCAGCTGGTCGACACCGACCCGTCCCGGGCGGGCGCCGCGCGGGCGCTCGGCGTCGAGTTCGCCCATCCCGACCAGGCCGAGGGCGGCTGCGACCTGGTGATCCACGCGAGCGCGACCGAGGCGGGGCTGGCCCGGTCGCTGGAGCTGCTCGCGCCGGAGGGGGAGGTCGTCGAGCTGAGCTGGTACGGCGACCGGCGCGTGAACGTGCCGCTCGGCGAGTTCTTCCACTCGCGGCGGCTGACCGTCCGGGCGAGCCAGGTCGGGGCCGTCCCGCCGGCCCGCCGGTCGAGCCGGAGCTTCGCCGACCGGCTGGCGCTGGCGCTGCGGCTGCTCGCGGACCCGGCCTTCGACACGCTGATCACGGGGGAGAGCCCGTTCGCGGAGCTGCCGCGGGTCATGCCGCGGCTCACGTCCGGTGAACTCCCCGCCCTCTGCCACCGAATCGTCCACTGATCGTCCACCGAGGAGGACGCCGTTGTTCGCCATCACCGTCCGCGACCACGTCATGATCGCGCACAGCTTCCGCGGCGAGGTCTTCGGACCCGCGCAGCGGCTGCACGGCGCCACGTACGTGGTGGACGCGACGTTCCGCCGGGCCGATCTCGACCCGGACGGGCTCGTCGTCGACATCGGGCTCGCCACCGGCGAGCTGGGCGAGGTCCTGGGCGGGCTGAACTACCGCAACCTGGACGACGAGCCCGACTTCGCCGGCGTCAACACCTCGACGGAGTTCCTCGCCAAGGTCATCGCCGACCGGCTCGCCGACCACGTCCATGCGGGCGCGCTGGGCGAGCACGCGCGCGGCCTGTCGGGCATCCAGGTGACGCTGCACGAGTCGCACGTCGCCTGGGCCAGTTACGAGCGCGACCTATGACCGTGCATCAGGCGGACGCGGGCAACGCGGCGCCGGCCGCCGGGGCGCGGGAGATCTGCGTGGTCGTCCCCGGCGACATCGACGACACCGGCGTGCCGAGCGGCGGCAACCGGTACGACCGGCGGCTGTGCGACGAGCTCGCGGCGGCAGGACGTCCCGTCCGGGAGGTCGCGGCGCCGGGTTCGTGGCCGCGCCCGGACGCCGACGCCCGGTCGGCGCTGGCCCGCTCGCTCGCCGAGCTGCCCGACGGCTCCGTCGTCCTGCTGGACGGGCTGGTGGCGTGCGGCGTGCCGGACATCGTGGTCCCGGAGGCGGCGCGGCTGCGGCTCGCCGTCCTCGTCCACCTCCCGCTGGCGGACGAGCCCGGGCAGGCCGACCTCAACGCGGGCGAACGCCGGGTCCTGGAAGCGGCCGGGGCGGTCATCGCGACCAGCCCGTGGGCGAAGGACCACCTCATCGCGCACCACGGCCTCGAACCGCCCCGCGTCCACGCCGTCACGCCCGGCACCGACCCGGCGCCGCTCGCGTCCGGCACCGACGGGGCGACCCGCCTGCTGTGCGTGGCGTCGGTGACCCCGCGCAAGGGGCACGACGTCCTCGTCGAGGCGCTGTCCACCGTCGCGCACCTGCCCTGGCACTGCGAATGCGCCGGGCCGGTCCGCCGCGACTCCGACTACGTGACGCACCTGCGCCGCCAGATCGCCCGGCATCGCCTCGGCGAGCGCGTCGTCCTGGCCGGGCCGCTGACCGGCAGGCCGCTGGACGACGCCTACGCCGCCGCCGACCTGGTCGTCCTCGCGTCCCGCGCGGAGACGTTCGGGATGGTGGTGACGGAGGCCCTCGCGCGCGGCGTCCCCGTCCTCGCGACGTCGGTGGACGGCGTCCCGGACACGCTCGGCTGGGACCCGACCGGCGCCGTCCCCGGCATGCTCGTCCCGCCCGAGGACCCCGTCGCGCTGGCCACGGCCCTGCGCCGCTGGCTCGTCGAACCCGAGCTGCGCGGCCGGCTCCGCGCCGCCGCCCGGCTGCGCCGCGGCATGCTGCCCGGCTGGGAGGACACCGCCCGCCGCATGGCCACCGTCCTGTCCCGACTGCGCAGGGAGGCGCGATGACCGCATATGCGCCGTCGTGGCTGGCGCTCCGCGAGAGCGCCGACGCGGCCGCACGCGCCGCGGAACTGCTCGACCCGCTCCGGGCCGCGCTCCCGCGGGACGAGCCGCTCGTCATCTGGGACCTCGGCTGCGGCACCGGCTCGCTGGGGCGCTGGCTGTCGGGGCGGCTGCACGGGCCGCAGCACTGGATCCTGCACGACAAGGACGCCGACCTGCTCGACCGGGCCGCCGCCGGCGCCTATGTCACCGCCGACGGGCTGCCCGCGACGGTCGAGACGCGCGCGGGCGACCTCGGTTCGCTGCGCGCGTCCGACCTGGTGGGCGCGTCGCTGGTCACCGCGTCGGCGCTGCTGGACGTGCTGACCGCCGCCGAGATCGAGTCGATCGCCGCCGCGACCGCCTGCCCCGCGCTGCTCACCCTGTCCGTCGTCGGACGCGTCCGGCTCTCCCCGGCCGAGCCGCTCGACGCCGAGTTCGCCGCCGCCTTCGACGCCCACCAGCGCCGCGGCGGCCTCCTCGGACCGGACGCCGTCACCGCGGCGACCGAGGCGTTCGGCCGCCGCGGCGCCTCCGTCCTGACGCGGCCGAGCCCGTGGCGGCTCGGCCCCGGGCAGGCCGCGCTGACCGCCGAATGGCTGCGCGGCTGGGTCGCCGCCGCCACCGAACAGGAACCGGCCCTGGCCCCGTTCGCCGACGACTACCTGGGCCGCCGCCTCGCCGACTGCGCCGAAGGACGGCTCACCGTCGAGGTCCACCACGTCGACCTGCTCGCCCTCCCCGGGAGTTCATCGTGATGCCCAACGCCGTGAAGAAGTCCTGGCCCTGGCTGCGCCTGCTGGCCGGGCTGGGCATCCTCGCCGGGCTCCTGTGGTGGCACAGCACGGACGCGTTCGTGGACGCGCTCCGCGCCATCGACCCGGGCTCGGTCGCGCTGGCCCTCGCCATCGGCCTGCTGACCACCGTGCTGAGCGCGGCCCGCTGGCGGCTGGTCGCGCGCCGCGTCGGCCTGCACCTTCCCCTGGCGGGTGCCGTCACGGACTACTACCGGGCCCAGTTCCTCAACGCGGTCCTGCCCGCGGGGATCCTCGGGGACGTCCACCGCGCGGTGAGCCACGGACATCGGTCCGGTGACGTCGCCCGCGGGGTGCGGGCAGTGTTCCTCGAACGGATCGCGGGTCAGAGCGTCGCCATCGTGGCGGGCATCGCCGCGCTCTTGGCGCACCCTGGCCTGCTGTCGGCGATGGCTCCCGCGTTGGTCCCGGCCGGGATCGTCCTGGGCGTCGTGCTGGTCCTGGCCCGCTGGCGCCATCGGGCGCTGGCGGCCACGTTCGCCGACACGCGCGCCGTCCTCACCGCCTGGCCCGGCATCGTGGGCCTGTCCGTGGCGGCGCTGGCCGGGCACCTGGCCCTGTTCGTCGTCGCGGCCCGCCTGGTCGGCTCGACGGCCCCGCTGCTCACGCTGCTGCCGCTGCTCCTGCTGGCGCTGCTGGTGATGGTGCTGCCGGTGAACATCGGCGGCTGGGGGCCGCGCGAGGCCGTCCTGGCGCTGGCGTTCGGCGCGGCCGGGCTCGGCTCAGCGCAGGGCCTGACCGTCTCCGTCGTGTACGGGGTGCTGAGCTTCGTCGCGTGCCTGCCCGGCGCCGCCACCCTGCTGCTGAAGCACCGCGAGGACGTCCCCGAACGCCGCGACCAGGCTCCGCAGCGCGTCCCCGCCCTTGTCGGCGCGGGCCAGTGACGGGCGCCCGATGACCCCCGACTGGGTGTAGGCCGCCATCCCCGCCGTGAGCAGATGCCGCCGGTCATCGGCCAGATGATCGGCGGTCTCGTACCCATCGCGGACGAGTTCCGGGTGGGCGTGCAGGAGGATCGACGTCTCCAGTTCCCCGGCGTGCATGTCGCCGTCGTTGGACGTCTCGACTCCGGCCGCCCGCCGCGCCGCCTCCCACTCGCCGAACTGCGGGAACAGCGCCATGTCTCCGTGCGCCTCCTGGACGACGTTGCCCAGCACGTAGTTGCCCCCATGCCCGCTGACCAGCACGAGCTTCGGCACCCCCGCCCTGCGCAGCGACTCGGCGACGTCCCTGACCACCGCGTGCAGGGTCGCCGCCGAGATGCTCACCGTCCCGGGCCAGCCGGCGTGCTCATGCGAGCACGAGATCGTCACGGGCGGGAGCGTCCGCACCGGGTACGCCTTCGCGAGCTCCGCCGCGATCGTGCAGGCGATCACCGTGTCCGTCGCCAGCGGCAGGAAGGGGCCGTGCTGCTCGTGGCTCCCCACCGGCAGGACGGCCACCGGGACGTCCGGAACCTCGGTACTCGTCTCGTTCGGCAGCATGCCCACCAGCCTGCCGTACCCGGCCCGCGACCGAAACCAGCGCCATCGCACCTGCCAGTAGGAGGGCGGCGACGATCCCGTCCGTCCAGTAGTGGTTGGCCGTCACGACCACCACGAACACCGTGACCGGCGCGTGCAGGGCGACGACCCAGCGCCACCGGCTCCGCGACACCCGCACGACCGCCACCGCGACCAGGATCGCCCACCCGATGTGCAGCGACGGCATCGCCGCGTACTGGTTGGCGATCCCGTCGGCCGCCGCCGGATACGCCGACGGCCCCACGGTCAGCATCGTGTCCACGGCCCCGACGCCCGACAGCCGCGGCGGCGCCAGCGGGAACACCATGTGCACCAGCAGCCCGGCCGCCGTCAGCACCACCAGTTCGTTCCGCACCCTCGTGTAGGCGCCGCGGTGCCGCACATAAAGCCAGATCAGCAGCAGCGCCGTCCCCGGGAAATGGACGCTCACGTAGTAGAGGTTCGCCAGGAAGGCCGTGTGGTCCCACCCGAGCGCCCAATGCTGGAAACCGACCTCACTCGGCAGCCACTCCCGCTCGAACCCCCACAGCCAATGGGCGTTCTGCAGCGCCTCGCCCGGCCCGTGCTCGATGAGCGTGCGGCCCCACTTGTAGAAGGCGAACAGGACCGCCAGCAGCCCCATCTCGGTGACCAGGGGCCGCACCCTGCCCCGCATCACCCTGCTCACTGCCACGCTCGCCATCGTGCCCTCCCCGTGCCGCGTCCTCGTCCAATCACAACCCTCGCGTCCGACACTTCTCGGGGCACTGGGTCCACCCACCCGGTCGCCGGAGGGAAAGCCCCGCAAGGAGGGTGGAGTTAACCCCACCCCTCCCGTAGATTCCGTGAATGATCACCGGCGAATGGCTCAACCCGCCCCCGTCCGCGGCCCCCGACGGCGCCGGGCTCCTCGTCACCGCGGCGAAGGGCAGCGACTTCTGGCGGACGACGTCCTACGGCTACGACCGCGACAGCGGCCACGCCCTGCTGTCCCCGTTCGGCCCCGAGGCCGCCGTCGAGGTGTCCTTCGTCGCCGACTACGACCACCAGTTCGACCAGGCCGGCCTCCTCGTCCGCCTGGACGAGACCACATGGATCAAGGCGGGCGCCGAATACTGCGACGGCGCCCTGCAACTGGGCGCCGTGGTGACCAACGAAGTCTCCGACTGGTCCTCGGCCCCCGTCCCGTGGACGGGCCGCGAAGTGACCCTCCGGGCCAGCCGCTCGGGCGACGCGGTGACGATCCGAGCCCGAGCCGGCGACGACCCTTGGCAGATGATCCGCCTGGCGCCCTTCCCCTCGGACGTCCCCGCGACCGCCGGCCCGTACTGCTGCGCCCCCGAACGCGACGGCCTCACCGTCCGCTTCACCCGCGTGATCCAGGGCCCACCCGACGCGACCCTCCACCCATAGAGCCCGTCCTGAAGTGGTCGACCAGCCGGGCGTAGCTGTCGTCCCCGTGGCCCTGCTCAACGGCGCGCTCGACGATCGAGAGCGTGTATTCGGGCAGTCCGGCGTCGATGCCCCGGTCCCGGCTCTCGCCGACGAGGTCTTGCGCCGACGGCAGGTGATGGCGAAGCGCCCCGTACGGCGTCGCGTACCGGCCCTGGTCGACCTCCGCGGCGATGGACGGCAGGAACGCGGAAAGAGCCGCGAGCGGCGCGTCGGCATGGTCGAGGAACCGCTCCATCGCGACGCCCTCGTCCGACAGGGCCGCGGCGGCGTGCAGGAACCCGTTGAGCAGGCCCCACATCGTCCCGTGGACGGCCATGCCGTACAGGACGGCCACACCCGGGTCGTCGGACACCAAGGGCGAGTGGCCGCTGAGAAGCCCCAGCACCTCCCCGTGGCGCTCATGGACGCCGGCCGCGCCGCCATAGAAGATCGTCGCGTCCGGATGCCCGATGCCCGGCGCGATGGTCATGATCTGCCCGTGCAGATACTCCGCCCCGGCCTGGGCGACCGCCTCCGCCACCGCCCTGACCTCGCCGGACGTCCCATCGCTGAGGTTGACGACGGCACGTCCCGCAATCGCGTCGCCCGCCTGCTCGAGAACCTCGCGGACGGCCGCGCCGCCCTTCACGTTCACCACCACGACCTCCGCCGGGCCGACGGCTTCACCGGCCGTGGCACCGCGACCGGCGCCCTTGGCGACGAGCGCCTCGGCCTTGCCGGGCGTCCGGTTCCATACGGTGGTGGGATGCCCACCGTCCAGGAAGGCGCCCGCCAGCGCGGTTCCCATCTCGCCGAGACCGAGTACCGCCACACTCGGCCGCGCGTCAGAGTTGGCTGAAGTCATCACGAAAAGATCCTCACTGAACGTCCTGCAGATCGGACGCTCACGCTAAGACCTCAACGAAACTTGAGGTCAACCTGCGACGATTGCCGTTTTTGGGTAGTTCCAGCGCCTCCCCTTGACGCTCTCCGTGCGACGCTCGGTGGGGGGGCGCACCGACTGCCTGGGGGGCCGATGAAAGCGCTGCTGAACTCGCTCAACGAGCCCGAGAAGGCTCTCGTCCGGGAAACCGAGAGCGCCGAGCTCTCCGCCATGGCGGAGGACGGCCTGGTGGATCTCCACACGCGGATCCGGCGCGCCCGCGACAAGTACAGCAAGCTGTACCGGCGCACCGCGAGCGCGAGGGTCGAGAAGCACGGCGGGCGCGGGAAGGCCCGACCGAAGAACGCCCGCGACGTCCAGAAGGCGGAGGTCTTCGAGGACGCCCTCGCCCGTGTGAGCTGGTACTTGGCGCGGGCCGCACGGCGCAGCGCGTCCGAGCTGAAGGCCGAGCGCATCGCCGCCGCCAACCCGTCCCGCAAGTCCCCGCCCCGATCCGGAG
>NZ_SMKY01000152.1 GCF_004349235.1 Actinomadura darangshiensis
GGGGTGCCCCGAGACGGGGTCCGTGATGTGCTTGGGCGAGGGGGAGGGGATCGATGGCGATCATCGCGCAGCTGAGCGACATCCACCTGGCGGCCGGACGCGACGGCGAGGTGGACGACGGCTCGGGGCCGGTCCGCGCGCTGCGGGCCGCCGTGTCGAGCCTGCTGTCGCTGCCCGCGCGCCCCGACGCCGTCGTCCTCACCGGTGACCTCGCCGACGGCGGCAGGCCCGCCGAGTACGCCCGGCTGCACGCGCTGCTGTCGCCGCTGCCGATGGCCGTCTACCCGATGTGCGGCAACCACGACGACCGCGACGAGATGCGCAAGGTGTTCGCCGACCACCCGGCGGTCGCGGCGACCGGGACCGGGCCGCAGGCGCCCGTCCAGTACGCCGTCGACGTGGCCGGGGTCCGGCTCGTCTGCTGCGACACCACGGTCGACGGCCACTCCCACGGGCACCTGAGCGAGCAGCGGCTGGCCTGGCTGGACGCGGTGCTCGGCGCGGCGCCCGGCACGCCGACGATCATCGCCACCCACCATCCGCCGTACCCCATCGGGATGCGGTTCATCGACGACCTGCGGTTCGTCGACCCGGCCGGGTTCGCCGAGGTGATCTCGCGGCATCCGCAGGTCGTGCGGATCATCTCCGGGCACGTCCACCGGGCGTCGGTCGGGTCGCTGGCGAGGACGGTCAGCACCACCTGCCCGAGCACCTACCGGCAGTTGTTCCTCGACCTCACCAAGCAGGGCCGCGCCGCCGTCACCGGGGAGCCCGCCGGGTTCGCCCTCCACCTCGTCGGCGAGGACGGCACCGCCACCACCCACTTCGCCCCGACCGGCAACTACCGCCCGCTGATGGACGTGGAGTAGCCGGGCCGGTCAGCACCCGGGCCGGTCAGTCGCCGTGCCGGTCGCCGAAGATCGTCCGCATCAGCAGGATCGCGCCCCACGGGCCCGCCACCCAGATCCACCACGGGTAGACCGCGCCCGACGTGATCAGGATGATCAGCCAGACCGTGACGTTGATCGCGCTGACCGTCGCCCACGCGCCCCACATCGCCCGCATCCGCTGCGGCGCGAGGGCGGCCAGGTCGGGCCTCGCCGGCGACGCCGTGCTCTTGGCCTGGGACGCCGGGACGGGCAGCTGGTACAGGTCCTCCTCGGGCAGGTCGGAGGTGACCTCCTGGAGCTGCCCCAGGGTCTTCGCCCCGTACACCGCATCAAGCCGCTCCTGCAGCTCGTCCATGGTGATCCGGCCCTCGGCGCAGTGCTCACGCAGGCTCACGGCCACCCGGTCGCGGTCGGCGTCCGACGCCCGGACGTCAGGGTTCGGCGCCATCGTTCCTCCGCTTTCTCAGGACGAGCTGTCACTCCCATTCTGGGGTGCCGATCCCGCCTTCGGGAACCGTCCCCGGCCCTCGTCCAGGGCCGTCAGGACGCGGGGGCCGTCCGCGGTGACCGCGAACGTGTGCTCGAAGTGCGCCGAGGAGCGCCCGTCGGCGGTCACGACCGTCCAGCCGTCGTCCAGTTCGAGGGTCTCCTTGGTGCCGAGGTTCACCATCGGCTCGACCGCGAAGCACATCCCGACCTCCAGGACGGGCCCGTGCCCGGGCGCGCCGTGGTTCGGGATCAGCGGGTCCATGTGCATCTCGGTGCCGATGCCGTGGCCGCCGTAGCCCTCGACGATGCCGTAGCGGCCCTGAGAGCGGATGTAAGCCTCGACCGCGTGCGACATGTCCGTGAGATGGGCCCCGGCCTTCCCGGCCGCGAGGCCGTGCCACAGGGACGCCTCGGTGACCTCCAGCAGCCGCTGCTCCGCCTCGGTGATCTCCCCGACCGGGACGGTGACGGCCGCGTCGCCGTGCCAGCCCTCCACGATCGCGCCGCAGTCGATGGAGATGACGTCGCCGTCCCGCAGCACCTTCCCGGCGCGCGGGATGCCGTGCACGATCTCCTCGTTGACGGACGCGCAGATCGTCCCGGTGAAGCCGTGGTAGCCCTTGAAGGACGGGACGCCGCCGTTGTCGCGGATGTGCCGCTCGGCGAGCGCGTCGAGGTCCAGGGTGGTGATCCCCGGCTTGACCGCCTCGCGCAGCAGCTCCAGCGTCCGGCCGACGAGCAGCCCCGCCGCACGCATCAGCTCGATCTGCTCCGCGGTCTTCATCTGGATCGCGGGCCTGCGCCGTCTGAACATCTCTCCCCCTGCACCGGATCCGCGGGGAACGCCGGGCGGCGCGGGACGGTTCCCCGCGCCGGCCCTCGCCTCTCCAGCGGGCCCGGTCACTTCTCCAACGGGCGGAGCGCGGTCAGGGCGCGCTTGGTGACCTCTTCGACCGGGCCGGTCGCGTCGATGCCGACGAGGATGTTCTCGTCGGCGTAGAACTGCACCAGCGGGGCCGTGTCGTGCTTGTAGACCTCCAGCCGGTGCATGACGACCTCTTCCTTGTCGTCGTCGCGCTGGAACAGGCGGCCGCCGCAGTCGTCGCAGACGTCGTCCTGCTTGTCGTCGAAGTCGACGTGCCAGATCCGCCCGCACTTGTCGCAGGTGCGCCGGCCCGACAGCCGCCGGACGACCTCGTCCTCGTCGACGACGAGCTCCAGCACGAGGTCGAGCCGGGTGTCCCACTCGGCGAGGAACTTCTTCAGCGTCTCCGCCTGCGGGACGTTGCGCGGGAACCCGTCCAGCAGGAACCCGTCGCGGGAGTCGTCCTCGCCGATCCGGTCGCGCACCATCGCGATCGTCACTTCGTCGGGGACGAGGTCGCCGCGGTCCATGTACTGCTTGGCCGCCCGCCCGAGCTCGGTCCCGCCGCTGACGTTCGCGCGGAAGATGTCACCTGTCGATATCTTCGGGACCGACAGATGAGATGCGATGAACTGGGCCTGCGTCCCCTTGCCCGCTCCCGGGGGGCCCACCAGGACGATACGCACTACCGGAGGAAGCCCTCGTAGTTGCGCTGCTGGAGCTGACTCTCGATCTGCTTCACGGTATCCAGTCCGACGCCGACGACGATGAGGATGCTCGTGCCGCCGAACGGGAAGTCGTTGGAGGCGTTCAGGAGTGCGAAGGCCACCATCGGGATCAGGGACACGAGCCCCAGGTACAGCGCACCGGGTGTGGTGATCCGGGTCAGCACGAAGTCGAGGTATTCGGCGGTCGGCCGACCAGGACGGATACCTGGGATGAATCCACCATACTTCTTCATGTTGTCGGCGACTTCAGTGGGGTTGAAGGTGATCGCGACGTAGAAGTACGTGAAGAAGATGATGAAGACGAAGAAGATCCCCATGTGCCAGGCGTTGTCCTGCTGGAGGTACGGCTGGACCTTCTGCAGCCACTTGGTGTTGGGCCACAGCTGGGTCGCCAGCACCGGCAAGTAGAGCAGCGAGGACGCGAAGATGATCGGGATGATGCCGGCCTGGTTCACCTTCAGCGGGATGTAGGTGGACGTCCCGCCGTACATGCGCCGGCCCACCATCCGCTTCGCGTACTGGACGGGGATGCGCCGCTGCGCCTGCTCGACGAACACGACGCCCGCCATGATCGCCAGGCCGACGAGGATCACGACCGCGAAGACGAACCCGTTCTTGGCCTTGTAGATGCTCCAGAACTGGGCCGGGAAGACCGCCACCACCTGGGTGAAGATCAGGATGGACATGCCGTTGCCGACGCCGCGGTCGGTGACCAGCTCGCCCAGCCACATGATGACGGTCGTGCCCGCCACCATGCAGATCACCATCACGATGATCGGGAAGATGCCCGTCTTGTACAGGATGTCACCACTGCCGGACACACCCTGGAACAGCTGCCCGGTGCTCGCCATCGCGACGATGCCGGTCGCCTGCAGGATCGCCAGCCCCACCGTCAGATAGCGGGTGTACTGGGTGATCTTCGTCGTGCCGGCCTGGCCCTCCTTCTTGAGGGCCTCCAGCCGCGGGATCACCACCGTCAGCAGCTGCAGGATGATGCTGGCCGTGATGTACGGCATGATGCCCAGCGCGAACACCGACAGCTTCAGCAGCGCACCGCCGCTGAACAGGTCGACGAGGCCGTAGAGCTGGTTGCTCTCCTTGGCCGCGTCCGCGGTGTCCTTCAGCACCTTTACGTTCACGTTGGGCGTGGGCAGGATCGAACCGATCCGGAACACCACGATCATGAACAACGTGAAAAAGATCTTTTTACGCAGGTCAGGCGTACGGAAAGCCCGAGCGAACGCGGTCAGCACCATTCCTCCTGCGCGACTGGCGGGGTCATGGCCGGCGAGGGGCCGGTTACGAATCCAGGTCCATGAGGTCGGGCGGAGGATACCCGCCGAGAAGCCGGAGTGTGGAATCTCACGCGTGTCACCTTCGCCCGTGTGACTCTAACAGCAGATGACACCGGGGCCGTCCCGCCCGTCCCGGCGGCCTTGCGGCCCCGGGCACTCGGCGAGAACGGCCCCGGCATCGAAGGAGTTCCTTCTTACAGCTCGTCGGTGCTGCCACCGGCGGCGGCGATCTTCTCCTTGGCGGCCCCGGAGAAGGCGTGCGCCTTCACCTGGACCGCGACGGAGATGTCGCCGGTGCCGAGGACCTTCACCGGACGGCCGCGGCGCACCGCGCCCTTGGCCGCCAGGTCCTCCGCGGTGACTTCGCCGCCCTCGGGGTAGAGCGCGGCGAGCTTGTCCAGGTTCACGACCTGGAACTCGACCCGGTTCGGGTTCTTGAAGCCCTTCAGCTTCGGCACCCGGCGGATGAGCGGCATCTGGCCGCCCTCGAACCCGACGGGGACCGTGTTGCGGGCCTTGGTGCCCTTGGTGCCGCGGCCGGCGGTCTTGCCCTTGGACGCCTCGCCGCGGCCCTTGCGGGTCTTGGCCTTGTTGGCGCCGGGGGCAGGACGCAGGTCGTGCACCTTGAGGGGGGTGCCCTCCGTGGCGTCCGCCATGTCAGTCGACCTCCTCGACGGCGACCAGGTGCGCCACCGTCGCGATCATGCCGAGCACCTCGGGGCGGTCCTCGCGGACCACGCTCTGCCCGATCTTCTTCAGGCCGAGGGTGCGCAGCGTGTCACGCTGGTTCTGCTTCTCGCTGATCACCGACTTGGTCTGCGTGATCTTCAGGTTGCTCATGACGCCTGGGCCTCCGCCCTGGGCTCGCTGCCCGCGGCACGGGCCCGCAGCATGGCCGCCGGCGCGACGTCCTCGATCGGCAGGCCGCGCTTGGCCGCGATCTCCTCCGGACGCTTCAGCGCCTTCAGCCCCGCGATCGTCGCGTGCACGATGTTGATCGCGTTGTCGCTGCCGAGCGACTTGCTGAGCACGTCGTGGATGCCGGCGCACTCCAGCACCGCGCGCACCGGGCCGCCGGCGATGACGCCGGTACCGGGGCTGGCCGGACGCAGCAGGACCTCGCCCGCCGCGTCCCGCGCCTGCACCAGGTGCGGGATGGTGCCCTGGATCCGCGGCACCTTGAAGAAGTGCTTCTTGGCCTCCTCGACGCCCTTGGCGATCGCCGCGGGCACCTCCTTGGCCTTGCCGTAGCCGACGCCGACGGTGCCGTTGCCGTCACCGACGATCACCAGGGCGGTGAAGCTGAAGCGCCGCCCGCCCTTGACGACCTTGGCGACACGGTTGATCGCCACGACCTTCTCGATGTACGACTGGCCCTTGTCGGCGCCACCGCGGCGGTCGTCGCGGCGGTCGCGACGGTCGCCACCCTGACCGCCGCCACGCCTCTGCGCTGCCATCAGTGGTTCCTTCCATCAAAGGTAATGGGTGGGGGCTGGAGGACGGTCGTCACAGCTGCAGGCCCCCCTCGCGCGCACCGTCCGCGACTGCGGCGATGCGGCCGTGGTACTTGTTGCCGCCGCGGTCGAACACCACCGCGGCGACGCCGGCCTGCCTGGCCCGCTCGGCGACGAGCTCGCCGACCTTGCGGGACTTGGCCGTCTTGTCGCCGGAGTCGGCGCGCAGGTCCGCCTCCATCGTGGACGCGCTGGCCAGCGTGTGGCCCTTGGCGTCGTCGATGACCTGGACGAACACGTGCCTGCTGGAGCGGGTCACGACCAGGCGAGGCCGCGCGGCGCTGCCCACGACCTTCTTCCGGACCCGCAGGTGCCGGCGCCTGCGGGACTTGGCCCGCGCCGACGTGGCCTTGGCGGCCAGGGTCTTGGTGCCTGCCATGATCTACTTCCCAGCCTTTCCGACCTTGCGGCGGATCTGCTCGCCCTCGTAGCGCACACCCTTGCCCTTGTACGGGTCGGGCTTGCGCAGCTTGCGGATGCGTGCGGCGATCTCACCGACGAGCTGCTTGTCGATGCCCTCGACGCTCAGCTGCGTCGCCCGCTCCACCGTGAAGGTGATGCCCTCCGGCGCTTCGAACGGGATCGAGTGACTGTACCCGAGCGAGAACTCGACGTTCTTGCCCTTGGCGACCACCCGGTAGCCGACGCCCTGGATGACCAGGGTCTTCTTGTAGCCGTCGGTGACCCCGACGACCATGTTGTTGATCAGCGTCCGGGTCAGCCCGTGCAGCCCGCGCACCTTGTTGATGTCGTTCGGCCGGGTGACGACGAGCTGGCCGTCCTCCTGGCTGACCTCGATGGGCTCGGCGACCGTGTGCGACAGCGTGCCCTTCGGCCCCTTGACGGTGACCTCGCGGCCGTCGATCTTCACCTCGACACCGCTGGGCACGGTGATGGGGAGACGTCCGATACGAGACATTGTTAGAGCCCTCCCCTCACCAGACGTAGGCGAGGACTTCCCCGCCCACGCCGCGCTTGCCCGCCTGGCGGTCCGTCATCAGGCCGGAGGACGTCGAGATGATCGCGACGCCCAGCCCGCCCAGGACCTTCGGCAGGTTGTCCTTCTTCGCGTACACGCGCAGACCCGGCTTCGAGACGCGCTTGATGCCGGCGATCGAACGCTCACGGGTCGGGCCGAACTTCAGCTCGATGTTGAGCTTCCTGCCGACCTCGGCGTCCTCCACGGTCCAGCCCGAGATGTAGCCCTCCTGCTGGAGGATCTCGGCGATGTGCGCCTTGATCTTCGAGTACGGCATCGCCACCTGGTCGTGGTACGCCGAATTCGCGTTGCGCAGACGCGTCAGCATGTCTGCGATCGGGTCGGTCATCGTCATGGCCTACTGGCCCTCCCTCGCCACGGTTTCCTCGGGTTGATGCGGCCCGTGGACCTTTGGCGCGGTCGTGGGCGCCCTCTCGGGCGCCCGGTGGTTATTACAGGCCGGTGGTCCGGTCCCCCGGACGGATCCGGGGGACGCGGTCACCAGCTGGACTTCGTGATGCCGGGCAGCTCGCCGCGGTGGGCCATCTCCCGGAAGCACACGCGGCACAGGCCGAACTTCCGGTAGACGGAGCGCGGGCGCCCGCAGCGCGAGCACCGAGTGTACGCGCGCACGCCGAACTTCGGCTTCCGCGCCGCCTTGGCGATCAGCGACTTCTTCGCCATCTGCTCAGTTCTCCTTGAAGGGGAAGCCCAGGAGCTTGAGCAGCGCCCGGCCCTCGTCGTCGGTCTTCGCGGTCGTCACGACCGTGATGTCCATGCCCCGCGTCCGGTCGATCCTGTCCGGGTTCACCTCGTGGAACATGACCTGCTCGGTCAGCCCGAAGGTGTAGTTGCCGTTGCCGTCGAACTGCTTGGCCGACAGGCCGCGGAAGTCGCGGATGCGGGGCAGCGCGGTCGCGAGCAGCCGGTCCAGGAACTCCCACATGCGGTCGCCGCGCAGCGTGGTGTGCGCGCCGATCGGCATGCCCTCGCGCAGCTTGAACTGCGCGATGGACTTGCGGGCCCGGTTCACCGCCGGCTTCTGGCCGGTGATGACCGACAGGTCGCGGACGGCGCCCTCGATCAGCTTGGCGTCCTTGGCCGCGTCGCCGACGCCCATGTTGACCACGATCTTGGTCAGCGTGGGGATCTGCATGACGTTGGCGTAGCCGAACTGCTCGCGCATCTTGGCGGCGATCTCGTCGCGGTAGCGCAGCTTGAGCCGCGGCTGCGGGACGGGACGCTCGGTAGCGGTCTCAGTCATCGGAAGCGGACTCCTTCCCGCCCTTGCTGCCGGCGGCCTTGGCCCGGTTCTTGTACGGGCGGGTGACGCGGACCTTGTTGCCGTCCTCGTCGAACTCGTAGCCGATCCGGACGGGCTCGCCCTTCTCGACCAGCGCGACGTTGCTGATGTGGAGAGAGGCCTCGACCTGCACCCGGCCGCTCTCCTTGCCGGCCCGCTGCGCGTCGGCCTTGATGTTCTTGGTGATCATGTTGACGCCCTCGACCACGACCCGGTCGCGGCGGGGGTCGGTGCGCAGCACCGTGCCCGTCGCGCCCTTGTCCTTGCCGGCGAGGACGATCACCTCGTCGCCCTTGCGGATCTTCATCAGAGCACCTCCGGCGCCAGCGAGATGATGCGCATGAACTTCTTCTCGCGCAGTTCGCGGCCGACCGGCCCGAAGATGCGGGTGCCGCGGGGGTCTCCGCCGTCCCGGATGAGGACGGCGGCGTTCTCGTCGAAGCGGATGTAGGAGCCGTCCGGGCGCCGGCGCTCCTTGCGGGTGCGCACGACGACCGCCTTGACGACGTCACCCTTCTTCACGCCCGCGCCGGGAAGGGCGTCCTTCACCGTCGCGACGATGATGTCGCCGACTCCCGCGTAGCGCCGACCCGAGCCGCCGAGAACCCGGATGCAAAGGATCTCCTTCGCACCCGTGTTGTCGGCGACCTTGAGTCGCGACTCCTGCTGGATCACGTCAACTCCTGTTCGTCACACCGGTTCTGATCGCTCCGGCACGCGGCCTCGGCGATCAGCCTGGTGGAACCAGTAATTACTTGGCCTTCTCAAGGATCTCCACCACGCGCCACCGCTTGGTGGCCGACAGCGGGCGGGTCTCCATGAGACGGACGCGGTCGCCGACGCCACACTCGTTGGCCTCGTCGTGCGCCTTGTAGTTCTTCGTGCGGCGGATCACCTTGTGGTACCTGCGGTGGGTCACGTGGTCCTCGACGGACACGACCACGGTCTTGTCCATCTTGTCGCTGACCACGAGGCCCTCAAGCACCTTCCGGCTGGCCCGCTTCTCGGTCTGCTGCTCGGTCATTCGTTGCCCTCCGCGGCGTCCTCGGCGACCGTGACGATGCCGAGCTCGCGCTCCCGCATCACGGTGTAGATGCGAGCGATCTCGCGCTTCACGGTGCGCAGCCGCCCATGGCTCTCAAGCTGGCCGGTCGCGGCCTGGAAGCGGAGGTTGAACAGCTCCTCCTTGGCCTCCTTGAGCTTGGTGACCAGGACGTCCTCGGGCTCGGTCCGCAGGTCGTCGGCGGCAAGACCCTTGGCCATCAGGACTCACCCACCTCTCGCTTAACGATCTTGCACTTCATTGGCAACTTGTGGATCGCGCGGGTCAGCGCCTCACGGGCGATCTGCTCGTTCGGGTAGGAGATCTCGAACAGCACGCGGCCCGGCTTGACGTTGGCCACCCACCACTCCACGGAGCCCTTGCCGGAACCCATGCGGGTCTCGGCGGGCTTCTTGGTCAGCGGACGGTCCGGGAAGATGTTGATCCAGACCTTGCCGCCGCGCTTGATGTGGCGCGTCATCGCGATACGCGCGGCCTCGATCTGCCGGTTCGTCACGTACGCGGCCTCGACGGCCTGGATGCCGTACTCGCCGAACGTCACCCTCGTGCCGCCCTTGGCCATGCCGCGGCGCTTCGGGTGGTGCTGCTTGCGGTGCTTGACCTTGCGAGGGATCAGCATCGGTTACTCAGCTCCCCTCACCCTGCGGAGCAGCCTCGGCGGCCTGCGCCGGCTGCTCGGAACCCTGCTGCTGCTTCTGCTCGCCGCCACCGGCACCGCCGGCGCCACCGGCACCGCCGGCGCCACCGCGGCCACCGCGCTCGCCGCCACCGGCGCCGCCGCGTCCGCCACGGCCACCGCGGCCACCGCCGCGGCGCTCGCCGCCGCCGCCACCGCCACCGCGGCGCTCACGGCCACCGCCGCCGCCACCGGAGGCGCGCTGCTGCGCGGCCCGCTGCTCGCGCTCGGCGCGGGTCGCCGCGGCCTCGCCCTTGTAGATCCACACCTTCACGCCGATGCGGCCGAACGTCGTCCGGGCCTCGTAGAAGCCGTAGTCGATGTCGGCGCGCAGCGTGTGCAGCGGGACCTGGCCCTCGCGGTAGAACTCCGACCGCGACATCTCGGCGCCGCCGAGGCGGCCGCCGCACTGGACCTTGATGCCCTTGGCACCGGACTTCATCGCGGACTGGATCGCCTTGCGCATGGCGCGGCGGAACGCGACCCGGCTGGACAGCTGCTCGGCCACGCCCTGCGCGACGAGCTGCGCGTCGATCTCGGGGTTCTTGACCTCGAGGATGTTCAGCCGGACCTGCTTGCCGGTCAGCTTCTCCAGGTCGCCGCGCAGGCGCTCGGCCTCCGCGCCGCGGCGGCCGATGACGATGCCCGGCCGGGCGGTGTGGATGTTGACCTCGACACGGTCCCGGGTGCGCTCGATCTCCACCTTGGAGATGCCCGCCCGGTCCATGCCCTTCTGCAGCATGCGCCGGATCTGGACGTCTTCCTTGACGTAGTCCTTGTAGAGCTTGTCGGCGAACCACACGGACTTGTGGTCGGTGGTGATGCCGAGCCGGAACCCGTGCGGGTTGATCTTCTGACCCACTACCGGGCCCTCCTCGTCTTCTTACCGCCGCCGGAGGCCCCACTGGAGGCTTCTTCACGCGACTCCACGACCACGGTGATGTGGCTCGTGCGCTTGTTGATGCGGTAAGCCCGGCCCTGGGCGCGGGGACGGAAACGCTTGAGCGTCGGCCCCTCGTCCACCCACGCACGGCTTACGACGAGCGTGTCCGAATCGAGCTTGAAGTTGTGCTCGGCGTTGGCGATGGCACTCGCCAGCACCTTGCCCACCGGCTCACTCGCGGCCTGGGGGGCGAACCGCAGCACCGCCTGAGCCTCCGCGGCAGGCAGGCCGCGGATGAGGTCCACCACGCGGCGGGCCTTCCTGGGCGTGACGCGGATGAACCGCGCCTGGGCCCTGGCTTCCATCGCTGTTCCCTCTCTCCGTACGAACTACTGCCTGCTCAGCCGCGACGGCTGCGGCGGTCTTCCTTCACGTGGCTGCGGAACGTGCGCGTCGGCGCGAACTCACCGAGCTTGTGCCCCACCATCGAGTCGGTGACGAACACCGGGACGTGCTTGCGGCCGTCGTGCACGGCGATCGTGTGACCGATCATGTCCGGCACGATCATGGAGCGCCGCGACCACGTCTTGATGACGTTCTTGGTGCCCTTCTCGTTCTGGACGTCCACCTTCTTCATGAGGTGGTCGTCCACGAACGGGCCCTTCTTAAGGCTACGTGGCATGACGAGCGACTCCTACCGCTTCTTCTTGCTGCGACGACGGACGATCAGCCGGTCGCTCGACTTGTTCGCCTGGCGAGTGCGGCCTTCCTTCTTACCGGCCGGGTTCACCGGGTGCCGGCCACCGGAGGTCTTGCCCTCACCACCACCGTGCGGGTGGTCGATCGGGTTCATGGCGACACCGCGGACGGTCGGGCGCTTGCCCTTCCACCGCATGCGGCCCGCCTTGCCCCAGTTGATGTTCGACTGCTCGGCGTTGCCGACCTCGCCGACCGTCGCGCGGCAGCGCACGTCCACCATCCGCATCTCGCCGGACGGCATGCGCAGCGTGGCGTACTTGCCCTCCTTGGCCAGCAGCTGGACGCCGGCGCCCGCGCTGCGGGCGATCTTGGCGCCGCCGCCGGGGCGCAGCTCGATGGCGTGCACGACCGTACCGGTCGGGATGTTGCGCAGCGGCATGCAGTTGCCGGGCTTGATGTCCGCGCCCGCGCCGTTCTCCACCCGGTCGCCCTGCTTGAGCCCGCGGGGGGCGAGAATGTAGCGCTTCTCGCCGTCCACGTAGTGCAGCAGCGCGATCCGCGCGGTGCGGTTCGGGTCGTACTCGATGTGCGCGACCTTGGCCGGCACGCCGTCCTTGTCGTGCCGGCGGAAGTCGATCACGCGGTAGGCGCGCTTGTGCCCGCCGCCCTGGTGCCGGGTCGTGATGCGGCCGTGGTTGTTGCGGCCGCCCTTCTTGGGGAGCGGACGCAGCAGCGACTTCTCCGGCTCGCGGCGCGTGACCTCGACGAAGTCGGCCACGCTGGAGCCGCGACGACCGGGAGTCGTCGGCTTGTAATTACGGATGCCCATCTTATTCGTTCATCCCTTGTCTGCTTCGGGACTCGGCCGTCAGGCCGGGCCGCCGAAGATGTCGATCCGCTCGCCCTCGGCCAGGCTGACGATGGCGCGCTTGGTGTCCTTGCGCTTGCCGTAGCCGAACCGTGTGCGCTTGCGCTTGCCCTGCCGGTTGAGCGTGTTCACGCTCGTCACCTTGACGTCAAACACGGCCTCGACGGCCTGCTTGATCTGCGTCTTGTTGGCGTCCGGGCGGACCACGAACGTGTACTTGTTCTCGTCCAGCAGCCCGTAGCTCTTCTCCGAGACGACCGGCGCGATGATGACGTCGCGGGGGTCGGCGATCTTGTTCATGGGTGCGACCCTCCTTACTTCTTCGCCGCGCGCGAGATGAACTCGTCGTACGCCGTCTTCGTGAAGACGACGTCGTCGTTCACCAGCACGTCGTAGGTGTTGAGCTGGTCGGAGACGATCACGTGCACGCTCGGCTCGTTGCGCAGGCTCTTCCAGGTCAGGTCGTCCTCGCGGTCCAGGACCAGGAGGACGCGCTTGGCCTCGGTGACCGTGCGCAGCGCGGTCAGCGCCGTCTTCGTCTTCGGGGTGTCGCCCTCGATGAGGCCGTCGACCACGTGCACCCGGTCGAACCGGGCGCGGTCGGACAGGGCGCCGCGCAGCGCGGCCGCCTTCATCTTCTTGGGCGTCTTCTGCGCGTAGTCCCGCTGCTGCGGGCCGTGCACGACGCCGCCGCCGGCGAACTGGGGCGCACGGGTCGAGCCCTGGCGGGCGCGGCCGGTCCCCTTCTGCCGGTACGGCTTCTTGCCGCCGCCGCGGACGTCGCCGCGGGTCTTGGTCGAGTGCGTGCCCTGGCGCGCGGCGGCCAGCTGCGCCACCACGACCTGGTGGATCAGCGGCACGCTGGTCTTCGCGTCGAAGACCTCCGCGGGCAGGTCGATGTCGAGCTTCGAAGTCACTTGCCCGTCCCCTTCACTGCGTCGCGGACCAGCACCACGGCGCCGTTGGGACCGGGGACCGCGCCCTTGATGAGCAGCAGGCCCTTCTCCGCGTCGACGGCGTGGAGGGTCAGGTTCTGCACGGTGGTGCGGGCGTTGCCGTGCCGCCCCGCCATGCGCAGGCCCTTGAAGACGCGACCGGGGGTCGCGCAGCCGCCGATCGAACCCGGCGAGCGGTGCTTGCGCTGGGTGCCGTGCGAAGCGCTCAGGCCCTTGAACCCGTGGCGCTTCATGACACCCGCGGTGCCCTTGCCCTTGCTCGTGCCGGTCACGTCGATCTTCTGGCCGGCCTCGAAGACGCTGGCGGTGATCTCCTGGCCGAGTTCGTACTCGGTGGTGTCGTCGGCCCGCAGTTCGACGAGGTAGCGGCGCGGCGTGACGCCGGCCTTCTCGAAGTGACCCGCGCGCGGCTTGTTCACCTTGCGCGGGTCGATCTGCCCGAAGCCGAGCTGGACGGCGGTGTAGCCGTCCTTCTCCTGGCTGCGGAGCTGGGTGACGACACACGGCCCGGCCTGGACGACGGTCACCGGAACGATCCGGCCCTCATCGTCGAAGACCTGGGTCATGCCGAGCTTCTCGCCCAGGACGCCCTTCCTCTGCGTACTCATTCTCGGTGCGTCCCTTAGAGCTTGATCTCGATGTCAACGCCGGCCGGAAGGTCGAGCCGCATCAGCGAGTCGACCGTCTTGGGCGTCGGGTCGATGATGTCGATCAACCGCTTGTGCGTGCGCATCTCGAAGTGCTCGCGGCTGTCCTTGTACTTGTGCGGCGAGCGGATGACGCAGTACACGTTCTTCTCGGTCGGCAGCGGCACCGGGCCCGCGACCTTGGCGCCCGTCCGCGTCACCGTCTCAACGATCTTCTTCGCGGAGGTGTCGATGACCTCGTGGTCGTAGGCCTTGAGCCGGATGCGGATCTTCTGTCCCGCCATGGTGGCCTCGGTGTCCTTTGCTGTAGTGCCGCTGTTACCTCGGAGTCGTGGCGCGGCGGCCCGGTTGCCGTACCGGTCTGGGGGACGACCCCCAGGCCCCCGACCAAAGCCGGGTGTGGGCGGCCGGGCCGCCGCGCTACGAGAGTGTTACTTGATGACCTTGGTGACGCGACCGGCGCCGACCGTCCGGCCACCCTCGCGGATGGCGAACTTGAGGCCCTCCTCCATGGCGACGGGCTGGATCAGCTCGACGCGCATCTCGGTGTTGTCGCCCGGCATGACCATCTCGGTGCCCTCGGGGAGGTACACCACGCCGGTGACGTCCGTGGTCCGGAAGTAGAACTGCGGACGGTAGTTGTTGAAGAACGGCGTGTGGCGGCCGCCCTCGTCCTTGGACAGGATGTAGACCTGCGCCTCGAACTCGGTGTGCGGGGTGTTCGTGCCCGGCTTGATGACGCACTGGCCGCGCTCGACGTCCTCGCGCTTGATGCCGCGCAGGAGCAGGCCGACGTTGTCGCCCGCCTGGCCCTGGTCGAGCAGCTTGCGGAACATCTCGACACCGGTGACGGTGGTCGAGGTGGACTCCGGCTTGATGCCGATGATGTCGACGGTCTCGTTGACGTTCACGACACCGCGCTCGATGCGGCCGGTCACGACCGTGCCGCGGCCGGTGATCGAGAAGACGTCC
Source organism: Actinomadura darangshiensis (assembly GCF_004349235.1). Lineage (GTDB taxonomy): Bacteria > Actinomycetota > Actinomycetes > Streptosporangiales > Streptosporangiaceae > Spirillospora > Spirillospora darangshiensis. The sequence continues at coordinate 14,828 of NZ_SMKY01000152.1, forward strand.
TCGATCGGCATCAGGAACGGCTTCTCGGTGTCGCGCACCGGCTCCGGCACGTTCTCGTCGACGGCGGCCATGAGCTCGACGATCGACTCGGCCCACTTCTCGTCGCCCTGCAGCGCCTGGAAGGCGGAGACGCGGACGACCGGGACGTCGTCGCCCGGGAACTCGTACTCCGACAGCAGCTCGCGGACCTCGAGCTCGACGAGCTCCAGGATCTCCTCGTCGTCCACCATGTCGCACTTGTTCAGGGCGACGACGATGTAGGGGACGCCGACCTGGCGGGCCAGGAGCACGTGCTCCTTGGTCTGCGGCATCGGGCCGTCGGTGGCGGCGACCACCAGGATGGCGCCGTCCATCTGCGCCGCACCGGTGATCATGTTCTTGATGTAGTCCGCGTGCCCCGGGCAGTCCACGTGCGCGTAGTGCCGGGCCTCGGTCTGGTACTCGACGTGCGCGATCGAGATGGTGATACCGCGCTCGCGCTCCTCCGGCGCCTTGTCGATGTCCTCGAACGGCGTGAAGGGGTTGAGGTCCGGGTACTTGTCGTGGAGCACCTTGGTGATCGCCGCGGTAAGGGTGGTCTTACCGTGGTCGATGTGTCCAATGGTGCCGATGTTCACGTGCGGCTTCGTCCGCTCGAACTTGGCCTTCGCCACTGGTTGCTCCTTGTTGCGATCCTCGGCCGTCTGGACGACCGCTTCGATTTACGTCTTGGTGATCTGTGGGCAGGCCCGGGTGCTACTCGCCCCGCGCCTTGGCGATGATCTCCTGCGCCACGTTCGTGGGAACCTCGGCGTAGGAGTCGAACTGCATGGTGAAGACAGCCCGGCCCTGGGTCTTGCTGCGCAGATCACCCACGTAGCCGAACATCTCGGACAGGGGCACGAGCGCCTTGATGACGCGCATGCCGTGCCGCTCGTCCATGGACTGGACCTGACCGCGGCGGCTGTTGAGGTCGCCGATCACATCGCCCATGTTGTCCTCGGGCGTGGTGACCTCGACGGCCATCATCGGCTCCAGCAGCGTGGGGGACGCCCTGCGGGCGGCCTCCTTGAACGCCATGGAGCCGGCGACCTTGAACGCCATCTCCGAGGAGTCGACCTCGTGGTAGGCGCCGTCCCGCAGGGTGACCTTCACGCCCACCATCGGGTAGCTGGCGAGGACGCCGAACTCGGCGGCCTCCTGGCAGCCCGCGTCCACCGACGGGATGTACTCCCGCGGGATGCGGCCGCCGGTGACCTTGTTCTCGAACTCGTAGCCGTCGGAGCCGCCGCCCAGCGGCTCCAGGTCGATGATCACGCGGCCGAACTGGCCGGAGCCGCCCGTCTGCTTCTTGTGGGTGTACTCGACCTTCTCGACCTTCTTGCTGATGGTCTCGCGGTAGGCGACCTGCGGCTTGCCGACGTTCGCCTCGACCTTGAACTCGCGCTTCATCCGGTCGACGAGGATCTCCAGGTGGAGCTCGCCCATGCCCGAGATGATGGTCTGGCCCGTGTCCTCGTCCGACCGGACCTGGAAGGACGGGTCCTCCTCGGCCAGCCGCTGGATCGCGGTGCCCAGCTTCTGCTGGTCGGCCTTGGTCTTCGGCTCGATCGCGACGCTGATGACCGGCGCCGGGAAGTTCATCGACTCCAGCACGATCGGGTTCTTCTCGTCGCACAGCGTCTCGCCGGTGGTGGTCTGCTTGAGGCCCATCACCGCGACGATGTCGCCGGCGCCCACGCGCTCGATCTCGGTGCGCTTGTTGGAGTGCATCCGGTAGATCTTGCCGACGCGCTCCTTGCGCTCCTTGACGGAGTTCATCACGTTCGTGCCGGTCTCCAGCACGCCGGAGTACACCCGGATGAAGGTGAGCTTGCCGAGGTGCGGGTCGCTCGCGATCTTGAACGCCAGCGCGGAGAACGGCTCGTCCTCGCTCGGCCGGCGGGTCAGCACCTTCTCCTCGTCGCGGACGGCGTGGCCCTCGATGGCCTCGACGTCCAGCGGGGAGGGCAGGTAGCGGACGATCGCGTCCAGCAGCGGCTGCACGCCCTTGTTCTTGAAGGCGGTGCCGCACGTCACCGGGGTGAGGTTCGCGGCGATCGTCGCGCGCCGGATGCCGTCGTGGAGCTGCTCGACGGTGGGCTCGTCGCCCTCCAGGTAGAGCTCCATGATCTCGTCGTCGTTCTCGGCGAGGGTCTCGACCAGCTTGTCGTGCCACTCGCGCGCGGTCTCGGCGTGCGACTCGGGGATGTCGACCGTGTCGTACATCTCGCCGAGCTTGGCCTCCTCGTTCCAGACGAGGGCCTTCATGTTCACGAGGTCGACGACGCCCTTGAAGTCCGCCTCGGCGCCGATCGGCAGCTGCAGCACCAGCGGCGTCGCGTTGAGGCGGTTCTCGATCATGTCGACGCAGCGGTGGAACTCCGCGCCGACCCGGTCGAGCTTGTTGACGAAGCACATGCGGGGCACGCCGTACCGGTCGGCCTGGCGCCACACCGTCTCGGACTGGGGCTCCACGCCGGCGACACCGTCGAACACCGCGACGGCCCCGTCGAGCACCCGCAGGTTGCGCTCCACCTCGATGGTGAAGTCGACGTGCCCCGGGGTGTCGATGATGTTGATCGTGTGCTTGACCTCGTCGACGGGCCATTCGCAGGTGGTGGCGGCGGAGGTGATGGTGATCCCCCGCTCCTGCTCCTGCTCCATCCAGTCCATGGTGGCGGCGCCGTCGTGGACCTCGCCGATCTTGTAGCTGATGCCCGTGTAGTACAGGATCCGCTCGGTCGTCGTGGTCTTGCCAGCGTCGATATGGGCCATGATCCCGATGTTGCGGACCTTGGCCAGGTCTACACCGGTTTTGGTAGCCACTTTCGTCCTCGCGTCGTCTCTCGTCGTTGCAGTTCCCGCCGGGGTTACCAGCGGTAGTGGGCGAAGGCCTTGTTGGACTCCGCCATCTTGTGCGTGTCCTCGCGCTTCTTCACCGACGCGCCGAGGCCGTTGCTGGCGTCGAGCAACTCGTTCATGAGTCGCTCGGTCATGGTCTTCTCGCGGCGCTGCCGGGCGTACACCACCAGCCACCGCAGGGCGAGGGTGGTGCTGCGGGCCGGCCGCACCTCCACCGGGACCTGGTAGGTCGCGCCACCGACACGGCGGCTGCGGACCTCCAGGGTCGGCTTGACGTTGTCGAGCGCGCGCTTCAGCGTGACGACCGGGTCGTTGCCGGTCTTCTCGCGGGCGCCCTCGAGGGCGTCGTACACGATGTTCTGCGCGATGGAGCGCTTGCCGTCCAGGAGAATCTTGTTGATGAGCGCGGTGACCAGCGGCGAGTTGTACACCGGGTCAGCGATCAACTGGCGCTTGCCAGCGGGGCCCTTGCGCGGCATCAGCTCTTCTCCTTCTTGGCGCCGTAGTGGCTGCGCCCTTGCTTGCGGTTCCGGACGCCCTGGGTGTCGAGGGACCCGCGGATGATCTTGTACCGAACACCCGGGAGGTCCTTCACGCGTCCGCCGCGCACGAGCACGATCGAGTGCTCCTGCAGGTTGTGACCGACGCCGGGGATGTAGGCCGTGACCTCGATCCCGCTGGTCAGCCGGACCCGGGCGACCTTGCGAAGCGCGGAGTTCGGCTTCTTGGGCGTCGTCGTGTAGACGCGCGTGCAGACGCCCCGGCGCTGGGGGCTGCCCTTGAGCGCGGGCGTCTTGTTCTTGGTCACCTTGTCCTGGCGGCCCTTTCGGACCAGCTGCTGGATCGTGGGCACCGCGTCTCCGTCTTCCTCGTACCGAGCCGGTAAGTCTTAATGCTGCAATCACCACCTCAGGCGAGGCTGTGACCTGCCGGTTTCCCGACCTCTCCGACCCACGCGGTCGGGCGTGTCGCAAGCTCGCGGCCGTTCAGCCGCGCGAAACCGACACAGACCGCCCGGCCCATATAGGGCCGAATCAAGCCGGGGAGTCGAGCCCCTACCATCCGACGCGCGCCGACGGCCTGAAACCGCCGAACCCACCGAGAATGGGAGAGCCTCATTCGATGCGGCGCTGGGGCCGGCCAGACAGCCTTGCCAACGCGCACGCATAGCGGCCCGCACGTAGCGGGCACAAGTGAAGAGGTTACCGACCCAAGAGCCAAAGTGCAAAGCGGGAGCGCACTACAGTGCGCGCCCCTTCCGGCGCAAGCCCGCGAGGCGGTAGGGAGCCTTGTTCCCGTAGCCCTCAACGACAGAAGGCCGACGGATGTTCCCGCACCGGAGCGTCGGCTCCGAGCGGGAGACCCGTCGGCATTGTGTCCCACATCCCCGCCGTTGGGGAAGATGTGGAGCAGCCTTTAAAGGACGAAGGCGACCACGAGGATCACGATGACCACGACCGCCAGGACGGCGCCGCCGATCATCATGAGCATGTTCTTGTTGCCGCCCTTGCCCTCTTCGGCCCCGTAGCCGGGCTGCTGGCCGCCGTACTGCGCCTGCTGGCCGTACTGCTGCTGACCCGGCTGCTGGCCGTACTGCTGGCCGGGCTCCCCGTACTGGCCCTGCTGGCCGCCGTACTGCTGGCCCTGCTGCTGACCCTGCTGGCCTTGCTGCTGGCCGAAGCCCTGCTGCCCGTACTCCTGCTGGCCGTACTCCTGCGGAGCCTGCTGGCCGAAGTCCTGGGGTGCCTGCTGGCCGTAGGGCTGCTGGCCGTACTGCTGTTGCTGCTGGTCGCCGCCGAACTGCTGGCCGTAGCCCTGCTGCTGGCCGTACTGCTGCTGCGGCTGCTGCTGGCCCCACTGCTGCTGGCCGATGTCGAGCCGGGTGTGCTCGGCCATGCCGGACGACTCGCCGCCGGGCGCTCCCTGGGAACCGCCGGACGGGTCGAACGCCTCGGTCGGGCGCGCCGCCTCAGCACCGCCCTCGCCGGGCGGACGGTACAGGTCGTCCACCGAGGGGGCGGACGGCTGCGGGCCGGAGCCGTAGCCCGCCTCGGGCGGCGGGACCATCATGGTCCGCTCGTTGTCGACCTGGCCCTGGCCGGGCTGGCCCTGCGGGACGCCGCCGGGCTGGGACGACTCGGCCGACCACGGCTCCGGCGTGGACGGCGGGGTCGGCGCCTGCCACGGCTCGGCCGGCGCCTCCGGCCGGCGCTCGGGGCCGGTGGCGACCGGGATGTCGGTCCCGGGCGACCAGTGCAGCGTCGCCTGGTCGTCGATCGCGGGCCGCTGCTGCGGCTGCTCGGGCTCGGCGGCCGGGCCCGGGACGATCATCGTCCGGTCGGTCTCGGACTCCTGCGGCTCGGACTGCGGCAGCGGCCGCTCGCCGGTCGCGCCGGGCTCGGGCGGCTGGAACCCGCCGCCCGGCTGCCCGCCGAACGGGGGCTGCCCGTACTGCGGCTGCTGCGGCTGCTCCTCCTGGGGCGCGCCGTGCATCGGCTGCTGCGGGTACCCGGACTGCTGCGGCGGCGCCTGCTGCCCGTAGGGCTGCTGCGGAGGCGGCCCGTACTGCTCGGCGGGCTGGCCGTACTGCTCGCCGGGCGGGCCGTACTGCTGCTGCTCCTGCGGGGGCGGGTAGCCGCCCGGTCCGGGAGGCGTGCCGTAGGGCATCTGCCCCGGGGGCTGCTGCGGAGGCGGCCCGTACTGCTGCGGGTCCTGCGGGGCGCCGTAGGGCTGCTGCGGCGGCGCGGGAGGCTGCTGCTCGCCGAACTGCGGCATCGGCTGCTCGACCATCGTGGGCGGCGGCGGAGGCGGCGCGGGCCGCTCCTCCTCGCGCGGCGGCTCCGGCGGAACCGGGGCCTGGCCTCCGAGCTGCGGAGCCCCGAACACCACGGTGCGGTCGCCCAGCGGCCGGGCGGGGGGCTCCTGGCCCTCCGGCGGCCTGGGCTGCCCCTCGTCCTCCGGCAACGGCCGCTGCGGACCCTGCGTGCCGTCGTTCTCGGTCATCGTCGGGCTCCTTCAGCGCCGTCGTCCCGGGGCTCCTCAGCTCCCGGAAGCCCGGAGGCGCGCGGCGCATAACGCGGCCTCCGAACGTTGTCACCCATGTCCCCACGTGGCGCTCCGCCATGCGTGGGCGTTCTCGTCCCCAGACTGCCCCGATCGCCCGCGGTATCGCAAATCACCACCCCCGATAGACGTAGAACGCCCCCGGACCGTTCCGGCCCGGGGGCGGGTTCCGCCGGTCGCCGGTCAGGAGTAGTCGAGGACCACGTGCGGCCGGTACGGGGCCTCCAGCCGCTCGACCTCCTTCTCGTCCAGCTCAAGGGCCTCGGCGGCGATCGCGTCGTCCACGTGAGTGAGTTTCGTCGCTCCCACGATGGGTGCGGTCATCGCCGGCTTGGTGAGCAGCCACGCGAGCGCCACTTGGGCCGCCGGTACCCCTCGCTCTGCCGCGACCTCGCGGACGGCGTCCACGACGTCGAAGTCGGACTCCCCGTACAGGGTGTCGCCGAAGGCGTCGTTCCGGGACCGGACGGTCTTGCGCTCCCCGCCGCGCTCCCTGTTCCCCGCGAGCAGCCCGCGCGCCAGCGGGCTCCATGGGATGAGGCCCACTCCCTGGTCGAGGCAGAGCGGGTTCATCTCCCGCTCCTCCTCTCTGTAGACGAGGTTGTAGTGGTTCACTTCATGCACGAACACCTACGGAGGTAGGAATGCCCTCGTCCGGCTCGCTGGTCCCGGTCGTCTCCTACGCGCGCATCTCTGCCGACATCAAGCGGGACTCCCACGGCGTCAAG
>NZ_SMKY01000153.1 GCF_004349235.1 Actinomadura darangshiensis
GGCCCCGCCCGACCCCCGGGCGGCAGCACGCCCGGGGGTGACCGCGCGATTAACTGATCTTCATCCAAGGGTCAGCGCGCCCATCCCGGCATAAGCCCTTTTGTCGCCCGGGAATGCCTTCCGGCTTGACGGGGCGGTGCCTACACGCGTGTAATTTCGTCCGTGTAGTTTCAACGCCTTCTCGGGGGAAGGAACCGGAGGGAAGGCATTGACCAGGGGGTTCCACGGGCAGGGAGGTGCGCTGTGAGCGAGGTGGTCATCCCGCTGGCGCACGGCACAGACGGCGAAGAAGAGTTGGGCTGGCAGGAGCGCGCCCTGTGCGCGCAGACCGACCCGGAAGCGTTTTTTCCGGAGAAGGGCGGCTCCACTCGCGAGGCCAAGAAGGTGTGCCGGGCATGCGAGGTGCGTACGGAGTGCCTGGAGTACGCGCTGCACAACGATGAACGGTTCGGCATCTGGGGAGGGCTCTCCGAGCGGGAACGCCGGAAGCTGAAGCGGCAGGCCGTCTGACCCGGCGGGCCGCGCCGCCGGATCCCGCGATCCGGAGCGTGCCCCGCGCGGCCACGCGTACAGTTATCAGCCGTGTCGGCTCCCGGGCCGGCACGGCTGCTGCCCGTTCAGCAGCGAAACCGTCGTCGCACAGATCGAGCGATCATTGGCCCCCACTCTCGATCGCCACGTCGTCACGGCCGTCCTCGTCGCGCATGACGGCGCGCGGTGGCTGCCGGAGACGCTGAAGGCGCTGCTGACACAGGCGCGTCCCGCGCAGCGCCTCGTGACCGTGGACACCGGCAGCCGCGACCGCGGCCCGGCCGTCCTCGCGGAGGTCGTCGGCGAGGACGGCATCCTCACGCTGCCGCGCACCACCGGCTACGGCGAGGCCATCGCCGAGGCGCTCAGGCGGGACGCCGCGTCCAGCCCCGTCCCCGACGACGACCCAGGGAACCCGCGCACCGAGTGGATCTGGCTGCTGCACGACGACTGCGCGCCCGACCGCGACGCCCTCGACCGGCTGCTGCGGACCGCCGGCACCGACCCCAACGTCGCCGTGCTCGGCCCCAAGGTCCGCGACTGGGACGACCGGCGCGTCCTGCGCGAGCTGGGCGTCACCGTGGACGCCGCCGGACGCCGCGACACCGGCATCGACCGCGACGAGTTCGACCAGGGCCAGCACGACGGCGTCCGGGACGTCCTCGCGGTGAGCAGCGCCGGGATGCTGGTGCGCCGCGACGTCTGGGAGAGGCTCGGCGGCTTCGACGTCGAGTACGGGCTCTTCCGCGACGACCTCGACTTCTGCTGGCGGGTGCACGCGGCCGGGTACCGGGTCGTCACCGCCAGCGACGCCGTCGTGTACCACGCGGAGGCGTCCCGGCGCGGGCTCCGCGAGATCGGCATGACCGCCGAGCACCCGGCCCGCCGCGACCGCCGCAACGCGATCCACACGCTGCTGGCGAACCAGCCGCTGCCCGCGATGCTGCGCGGCCTCGTCCGGAACGTGTGGGCGTCGCTCGTGCACGCGCTGTACCTCGTCATGACCAAGCGGCCGGGCGCGGCCCGCGAGGAGCTCCGCGCGCTCGGCGACGTGCTGCGCTCGCCCGGCCGGCTGCGGCGGGCGCGGGCCGGCCGCGCGGACGGCCGCAAGCGGGTGCAGCGCACCGTCCGGCGGTTCCAGTCGCGCTGGGTCGTGCTGCGCCGGGCCGGCGAGACGGTCTCCGAGTACGCCGCCGCCCACGAGCGCGACCGCGAGGAGCAGGACGACGAACTCACCGCCGACGAGCCCGGCCCGATCCGCCGGTTCCTCGCCCGGCCCGGCGTCATGCTCGTGCTCGCCCTCGCCGCCGTGGCGGCCGCGGCCGAACGGTCGCTGCTCACGGCCGCCGGGCGGCTCGGCGGCGGCGCGCTCGTCCCGGCCTGGGGCGGCGCGAGCGACCTGTGGGCGCAGTACCTGTCCGGCTGGCAGCCGGTCGGGCTCGGCTCCGACACGGGCAGCCCGCCCTACGTCGGAGTGCTCGCCGTGCTGTCCACGGTGCTGTTCGGCAAGCCGTGGCTGGCGGTGTCGGTCCTGCTCCTGGGCAGCGTCCCGCTCGCCGGCCTCACCGCCTACCGCGCGTCCCGGCTGCTGGTGACGGACACGCCGCGCACGGGACGGCGGGCCGCCCGCAAGAACGGCCGCCGCGTCCCGGTGTCCGCCGTCCGGGCCTGGTTCGCGGCCGCGTACGCGCTGCTGCCCGCCGCGACCGGGGCCATCGCGGGCGGGCGGCTCGGCACCGCCGTCGTCCTCGTGCTGCTCCCGCTGATCGCCGTGCACGCCGCCCGCGTCTACGGCTACCCGCGCTCGGAGGCCGCCGCGCTGGACGTCCGGACGCGCCGCAAGCGGGTCGGCCGCGCCGCGTGGACGGTCGCGCTGCTGCTCGCCGTCTCGATGTCCTTCGTGCCGCTGATCTGGGTGATCGCCCTGCTGGCCGCCGGGATGGTGTGGGCGCTGCTCGACCGGCCCGGCCGGCAGGGCCTGCGGCACCTGGCGATCGCGCTCGGCGTCCCGCCGCTGCTGACGCTGCCGTGGACGGCCGGGCTGCTGCTGCACCCGTCCCGGTTCCTGACGGAGGCGGGCCTGCACCGGCGGTTCGAGCCCGCCGCCGCGGCCGACCTCCTCGCACTCGACCCGGGCGGGCCGGGCACGCCCGCCCGGTGGGCGCTCGCCGGGCTGCTCCTGGCCGCCGTGCTCGCGCTGCCGCTGCGCAGCCGCCGCGGGCACGTGCTGGCCGGCTGGCTGCTGGCCGTCTTCGGGCTGCTCGTCGCGGTGCTGATCAGCGCCGCCACCGTCACCAAGGGCGCCGACGAGGCGCCCGTGTGGCCTGGGGCCGCGCTGCTGTTCGCGGGCGCCGGAGTGCTGCTCGCGGCGACCGCCGCCGTCCAGCGCGCCACCGAGGCCCTGGCGGGCAACCACCTGATCTACAAGGCGGGCGGCGCCGTCGTGGTGCTCGCCGCGCTCACCGCCCCGCTGCTGTCGGCCGCGCTCTGGGTGGCCGGCGGAGCGGGCGGGCCGCTCGGCAGGCTCGACCCCGACACGGTGCCCCAGTTCGTCCATGGGCCGGGCGGGCCGCGGACCCTCGTCCTGCACCGGGAGCCGACCGGGCGGGTCTCCTACACGCTGCTCAGGGACGCGCGGCCCCGGCTGGGGGAGTCGGAGGTCGCGGGCGACGGCCGGGCCCACGACCGCCTGGACGACCTCGTCGCGGGCATGGCGGCCGGACGTGAGGGCGACGAGGGCCCGGCGCTGACGCGGATGGGCGTCCAGTACCTGCTGGTGCCGCACCCCACGAAGGACCCGATCACCAAGGTCCTGGACGCGTCGCCCGAGCTGACGCGCCTCAGCCGGACCGGGACGTTCGCCGTATGGCGGCTCCAGTCGACGTCCGGCCGGATGATGCTTCTGCAAGGCAACACGGTCACGCCCCTCCCGGCGGGACGGATCAACGCCCGCATGCAGATCCTGCCTGGGACGGGTCCACGCACGCTCCTCCTGGCCGAACCGTCCGACGGCGGGTGGCGGGCCACGCTGAACGGCAAGGAACTCAACGCGCGGACGGTGGACGGCTGGGCGCAGGGATACGCCGTCCCCGACTCGGGAGGCGAGTTCGAACTGACCCGGTCGATGACGATGCGGCACACGTGGATCGTCATCCAGGGCATAGCCGTCCTGCTCGTGGTCGTCCTTGCACTGCCCGGCGCCCAGGCCGACACGTTCGTGTTCACCGGTGAGCGGGAGCGCGGCCTGCGCGGACGGCGAGGCGGACGGCGAGGACGGCGCCGCGCGGGCCGTCCCCGCGTCCAGCACGAGGCACCGCCCGCCGAGCCCGTGCAGGAGCCCAGCCCTGAGGAGGTGTCGTGATGGACAGGCTTCCTGTGGACAGGATCCTGCGGCTCCTCGGCATGCGCTACGCGACCGCCGCGCTGATGCTCGTCGCCGTGGCCGCCCTCTATGGGGCCGCGAGTTTCTCCCGTCCGGGCGAAGCATCCGAGGACGGACGTGAGGCGCCGGTCACGAACGCCGTGATGGTCTGCCCCGGGCACGAAGGCGGACGGCTCGCCGTGCAATCCCTTGCGCAGAAGAAGGGCGGCGGTCAGGTCGCCATGACCCCGACCAAGGGCGGGTCGCCGCTGGGGTCCATGACGTCGCCCGGCCAGGGCTGGGACGAGGACACCAAGTCGGGCGAGGACTCCTACACCCTGCGCGCGACCGGCGCCATCGCGGGCGGGCTGGAGGCCGAGCAGACCACCTACGAGGACGGCGGCGACGACCGCGGCCTCGCCGGCGCCCGCTGCGCCACGCCCGGCACCGACCTGTGGTTCATGGGGCCGGGACCCGTCGCCGCCGACGAGCTCGACCTCTACCTGACGAACGTCGACTCCCAGCCCGCGTCCGTCGACGTCACCGCGCTGTCCGGGGAGGGCCCGCTCGACACCCCCGACGGCCGCGGGACCCCCGTCGAGCCCTACACCACCAAGATCATCAAGATCGGGGGCTCGCCCGAGGGACTCGGCGACATCGTCAAGACGGCCACCGACCTCGCGCTCCACGTCCACGCCGGCAGCGGCCGCGTCGCCGCGTCCCTGCGCGCCAGGATCGGCGAGAAGAAGGGCATCGAGTGGCTGCCGCAGTCACCCGGGCCCGCGACGTCCCTGCTCGTCCCCGGGGTGCCGGGCGGCTCCGGGAAGCGGCGGCTGCTGGTGTCGGTCCCCGGCGAGGCCGACGCCCGGATCAAGGTGCGGGTCATCACCGCGGACGGCGCGTTCGCCCCGCAGGGGCAGGACGTCCTGGACGCCCCCGGCAAGAGCGTGACGTCCGTCGCCCTCGACAGTGCGCTCTCGGGGAAGGCCGCCGCAGTCCGCCTCGTCGCCGACCGCCCCATCCTCGCGGGGTTCGCCGCCGACCGGGGTGCGGACGTCGCCTACGGCACCGCCACGCCGCCGCTCAGCGCATCCGGACCGGGCGTCGTCGCCGACAACCGGTTCGACTCGTCCATCGTCCTGACCGCTCCGGCGGGGGGTGCGACGGTGCAGGTCACGACCATGAACGCGCAGGGCGGCGGTGGGCCGCAGGAGGTCGAGATCCTGGCGGGACGCACCGTCGAGACCAAGCTGACCGCCCCCGGCAAGGACGCGAAGGACGACGCCGCCTACGGTGCCGTGATCATGCCGAAGCCCGGCTCCGGCCCCGTCTACGCGTCGCGCACCCTGGCCACGGGCAAGGGCGACGGCTACCTCTTCACCGTCCTGCCGATCGTGCCGGCCCCGACGACCCTCCACCTGCCGGACACCGCCGGCTCCCAGACCGCCCTGACACCGGGCTAGTCGCCCGGCTACTCGTCGGGGAAGTCGTAGCTCGGGTCGACCGACTCGGGGGAGAGGCCGAGCAGGTCGGCGACCTCCTCGACGAGCAGGTCGCGGATCAGGCGGGAGAGCTCCACCTCGTCGGAGGCGCGCGCCTCGACGGGACGGCGGAACACCACGATGCGCACCGGAGGATCGCCGTCGGCGGGCGGTGGCTGGAGGACGGTTTCGCAGAGCGGCACGGGGCCGTCGGACGCCGGCTCGACGTCCGGCACCTCCTCGACCGCGAACTCCACCTCGGCCAGCTCCCGGCCCCAGCGCGCGCCGAACCGCCCGGCCTCGTCTTCGACGAGGTCGGCGAACCGTTCCGCGCGGGTCCGGGAGACCGGCGCTTGCGGGGGCGTCAGGGGGCCGCGGAGGCCGCGACCGTGCCGGTCGCGGCGCCGTACGCCTGCCACACGGGATCGCACGCCTCAAGAGTACCTCCGCGGTCCCGGCGGCTCCCGCGTACTGCCCCGTCCGGATTGCCCCGCGCAACGGTTCGTTTAGGGGGCTGTGTTGCGAAAAGAGTGGTTACAGTGGCGGGTGTACGGCTGCCGGGCCCAAGTGTCCGATGGTGCATGAAGGGTCGGTTTCCCCGTGTCTCCCCCGTCCCGGCGCGCACGCCGGAGTCGCGACCAGGTCACCGTCGCCGCCGCCCTGGCACTCGGCGTCGGGCTCCTCCTCGGAGGCGGCGGCTGGGCCCTCGCGATGCGCGACACCGGCTGCGACGGGTCGCGCCAATGGCTGTCGGTCACCGCCGATCCGGCGGTCGCGCCGGCCGCGCTCGCCGCCGCCGACCGGTTCAACGCCGCCCGGCGCGCGGCGGGGCAGTGCGCCTCGGCGCGGGTGGTCGCGAGCGACTCGGCCGAGGTCGCGGGCGTGTTCCGCGCCGGGCGCGGCACACCCGACGTGTGGCTTCCCGACTCGTCCCTCTGGCCGGATCTCGTGGGACGCAAGGCCGCCGGTAAGGCGCCCTCAGTCGCGTCGTCCCCGATCGTGTTCGCGGTGTCCAAGGCCACGGCGAAGCGGTACCGGACGGAGTTGGAGCGCCGGTCATGGGGCGCGTTCCAGAGGGGCCGCGGCGCACCGGCGTTCCATCTCCGGCTGCCCGATCCGGTGCGCACCGGATCGGGCATGGCGTCGTTGCTGGCGATCCAGGCGTCCTCTGGGGGCGGCAAGGGCGCCCTCGACAGATTCACCACCGTGCTGCGCACCGCCAAGACGTTCCCGCACGAGAAGGGTGTGGAGACCGTGTTCGGTGGAGGCGGCGCTGACGGATCGACGGTCGTCGCCGTTCCGGAGCAGGCCGTCCTGCAGCACAACACGAACCAGGTCGCGACCGTCTATCCCCACGCAGGGACGCCCTACCTCGACTTCCCCTACGTCGTCGCCACTTCCGACTCCAAGCGGAAACGAGTCGCCGACGGGTTCCTGGCAGAGCTGCGGTCGTCGCGGACGGCGGCGGACCTCAAGCGCGCAGGGCTGCGCGGCCCCGGCCCCGATCAGCGGACGCCGCGTCCGCTGCCGGTGGTGCGGCCAGGCGCGGCGGCCAAAATCCAGGAAACGTGGCGCAAGCTCGGGCAGGGCCTGAACGTTCTCGCGCTCATCGACCCGTCCCGTGGGACCGCCCCCATGCCGGGCGAATCGGGGACACGCCTGGACGCGATGCTGGAGGCGCTTTCGACCGGCTTCACGCTCGTCCCAGACGACTCGTCCTTCGGGCTCTGGACGCTCACGGGCGCACCGGCCCGCCCGTACCGGCAGGCCAGCCCGATGCGCGAGCTGGGCGCGCGCACGCAGACCGGCGGCAACCAGCGGCTCGGCCTCCAGGAGGCGCTCAAGCACGTCCAGCCGAGGCAGGGCGGAACGGCCGGGCTGTACGCGTCGATCAGGGCCGCCTACAAGGAGGTCGGACGCAACTACGAGGACGGCAAGCTCAACGTGGTCCTCGTCCTCACCGCGGGAGGTTCACCCAGTGCCGGGCGAACCGAAATCAGCCGAACGGTCAAGAAACTAGGGGATACCTTCGACGCGCGGCGCCCGGTGAGCGTCATAGTTCTCGGGTTCGGCGCCGAGGCCGCCCCGTCATTGCGGAAGGTCGCGGCCGTCACCGACGGCGGCGCCTACAGGATCGAGAATCCGGGGACGGTGATGCAGCTCTTCTTGCGTTCCGACCAGCTTCGCGTCTGCGACGACCCCCGTTGTCCGGACTAGCCGGGGTGTCCGGGCAGGACGAAGCGTCCGCACAACACGAGCCCGCACAATACGAGGGCCGGCCCGCCACGACGCGGCTCGCGGTGACGTTCCGGTTGCTCCTGCTCTTGCGCGGCCTCCTGCTCGCCATGGCCGTCGTCCTGCACGGCAGCGGCGGGCTGGGCCGCGATCTGGGGATCGCCATCGCCCTGCTCGGCGTGGAGACCGCGGTCGCGCTGGGCGCCTGGCGGCCCGTCCTGCGGCTCCTGCGGCGCATGCCCCTGCTGTGCTGCCTGGACGCCCTGCTCGTGTTCGCCGTCCTCGTCGAGGGCGGCGTCTTCGGGCCGTTCTTCCTGTTCACCGTGATGACGGCGGCGATCGCGGGCGTCCTGTACGCGTGGGGGCCGGTGCTGCTGGTGTGCGCCGCGCAGATCGCGCTCTGCTTCGCCGCGATGGGGCCCGCGTCGCCCGCCGACCGGCACGATCCCGGGCTGCTGATCGCACTGCCCGTCTTCTACCCGCTCGCGGCCTGCGCCGGAGTCGCCCTGCGGATCCTGTTCGACCAGTACGCCGAGGCGGAGGAGGCGCGCCGCCGCGCGGAGGCCGCCCTCGCCGCCGCCGACGAGCGCACCCGGCTGGCCCGCGAGATGCACGACTCGCTCGCCAAGACCCTGCAGGGCATCACGCTGTCGGCGGCGGCGCTGCCCGTCTGGATCCGCACGTCCCCGGACCGGGCCGAGCGCGACGCCCGCGACATCCTGTCCGCGCTGCGGGTCGCCGCCCGCGAGGCCCGCGGGCTGATCGCCGACCTGCGGGAGGAGGCGTACGGGCTGCCGCTGCCCGCCGCCGTCGGCAGCGTCGCCGCCGGATGGAGCCGGGCCGCCGCGATCCCCGTCGAAGTCGCGGCCGGAGGGTGGCCCGGCGACGACATTCCCGTGGCCGTCCGCTACGAGATCGTCTCGGTGCTGAAGGAGGCGCTGACCAACGTGGAACGCCACGCGCGGGCCGGACGGGTCGAGATCCGGCTGCTCGGATCGGCGGACGGCCTGGAGCTGTCCGTCCGCGACGACGGCGCCGGCTTCGTCCTGCCGGACGGGGAGCGCTTCGACCTGCTCGCCCGGGACGGCCACTACGGCCTCGTCGGCATGGCCGAGCGGGCCCGCCGCGCCGGCGGCCGCCTGCGCCTGCGGTCCGCCCCCGGGCACGGCACCACCGTCACGATGACCGTCGCGCGCGCCTCCTGGCCCGCCGCGGACGCCCCCGAATCGGCCGGGCACGCGCGGTGAGCGGCCGCGTGCGCATCCTCGTGGTGGACGACAACCCCGTCGTCCGCGCCGGCCTGATGAGCATCCTGGAGGCCGGCGGAGTGGAGGTCGT
The DNA here is from genome assembly GCF_004349235.1 of Actinomadura darangshiensis. Classification (GTDB taxonomy): domain Bacteria; phylum Actinomycetota; class Actinomycetes; order Streptosporangiales; family Streptosporangiaceae; genus Spirillospora; species Spirillospora darangshiensis. Next base: position 8,947 of record NZ_SMKY01000153.1, read on the forward strand.
CGGCGAGGCCGTCGACGGTACCCAGGCGGTCGAGCTGGCCCGGCGGCTCCGGCCCGACATCGTCCTGCTGGACGTCCGGATGCCCGGCGTGGACGGCGTCGCCGCGGCCGGGCCCCTCAGCGTCCTGTCGAAGGTCCTGATGCTGTCCTACGACACCGACGCGGACGTGATCGGGCAGGCCGTCCGCAACGGCGCGTCCGGCTACCTCGTGCACGGCACGTTCGAGGCGGACGAGCTGGTCGCCGCCGTCCACGACACGGTCGCCGGACGGTCCAGCCCGCTGTCGCCGTCCGCGAGCCGCGCCGTCGTCGAGGCCCTGCGGCGCGAGCCCGCCCCCCTCCAGGCGGCGGCCCGCGACGATCCCGGGCTGTCCCCGCGCGAGGCCCAGGTGATGGACCTGATCGCACAGGGCCGGTCCAACGGCGAGATCGCCGGGGCCCTGGTCGTGTCCGAGTACACGGTCAAGAACCACGTCAACCGGATCTTCGCGAAGCTGCAGGTCCGGACCCGGGGCGCGGCCATCGCGCGATGGCTGGGCACCGCACGGTGAGGGGTCGGGACCACACGGATTGTAACCGTAACCTCGGAATTCGCCCGGTAACGGCGACACGTTCGCCCGGGTGGTGGCGGAGCCGGGTGGGGGGAGGTACGGTCAGCCATCGTGAGCCCCGTCCGCACCTGCTCCCGCACCGCCTGCAAGGCGCCCGCAGTGTTCACGCTCACGTACGTCTACCGCGACTCCACCGCGGTCCTGGGACCGCTCGCCACGTACGCAGAGCCGCACTGCTACGACCTGTGCGCGGAGCACTCCGAGCGGCTCACCGCCCCGATGGGATGGGAACTGGTGCGGCTCCCCGTCGAGGAGGAGTCCGAGCCCAGCGCCGACGACCTCGAGGCCCTCGCCGACGCCGTCCGCGAGGCCGCCAGGCCCGCCCCCGGCAGCGGCCACGAGCCGGTCGGGCAGGGCACCGAGGTCGGCCGCCGCGGCCACCTGCGGGTGCTGCGCTCCGAGCCCGCCGGAACCCAGCCCGGCCAGGAGTGACCGAGGCCCCGCCGCGTCCGCCCGTCCCGGTAGGCTCGTGAACCTGCCGTTTTCCGCGCACGGTTCTTCGGACAGGGAGCAGGAGTGGGCGACCTCGCCACGATCTTCAAGGCGTACGACATCCGCGGCGTCGTGCCGGACGAGCTCGACCCCGCGGTCGCCGCGGCGGCCGGTGCGGCGTTCGTCCGGGTGACCGGGGCGGACGCGGTCGTCACGGCGCACGACATGCGCGAGTCGTCCGTCCCGCTGGCCGAGGCGTTCGCGCGCGGCGCGACGTCCCAGGGCGCGGACGTCGTCGAGGCCGGGCTCGGCTCCACCGACCTGCTCTACTATGCCAGCGGCAGCCTCGGCCTGCCCGGCGCGATGTTCACCGCCAGCCACAACCCGGCCCGCTACAACGGGCTGAAGCTGTGCCGCTCCGGCGCCCGCCCGGTCGGCCGCGACACCGGCCTCACCGAGATCCGCGAGATGATCGAGAACGGCGTCCCCGGGTACGACGGCGAGCCGGGCACCGTGACGCGGCGCGACATCCTCAGGGGCTACGCCGACCACCTGAAGACGCTCGTCGACCTGTCGTCGATCCGGCCGCTGAAGGTCGTCGTCGACGCGGGCAACGGCATGGGCGGGCACACCGTCCCGCCGGTGTTCGAGGGCCTGCCGATCGACCTGGTGCCGATGTACTTCGAGCTGGACGGCACCTTCCCCAACCACGAGGCCAACCCGATCGAGCCGGCGAACCTGCGCGACCTGCAGGCGAAGGTCCGCGAGACGGGCGCCGACATCGGGCTCGCCTTCGACGGCGACGCCGACCGCTGCTTCGTGGTGGACGAGCGCGGCGGGATCGTCGCCCCGTCCGCGATCACGGCGCTGGTCGCGACGCGGGAACTGGCCAAGCATCCGGGCTCCTCGATCGTGCACAACCTGATCACGTCCAAGGCCGTGCCGGAGATCGTGTCCGAGCACGGCGGCACCCCGGTCCGGACGCGGGTCGGCCACTCGTTCATCAAGCAGACGATGGCGGAGACGGGCGCGGTGTTCGGCGGCGAGCACTCGGCGCACTTCTACTTCCGCGACTTCTGGTTCGCCGACTCCGGCATGCTCGCGGCCCTGCACGTCCTCGCCGCCCTGGGCGAGCAGAGCGGGCCGCTGTCGGACCTGCTCGGCGAGTACACCCGCTACGCCGCGTCCGGCGAGATCAACAGCGAGGTCGCCGACCAGGACGCGGCCACCGCGGCCGTCCGGGCCGCCTTCGCCGGCCGCCCCGGCGCCGAGCTCGACGAACTGGACGGCCTGACCGTGGCCGACGACGCCGCCGGCTGGTGGTTCAACCTGCGGCCGTCCAACACCGAACCGCTGCTGCGCCTGAACGCCGAGGCCGGCGACGAGGACACCATGGCGGCGATCCGGGACGAGGTCCTGGCCCTGGTCGGGAAGAAGTGACCAGGCCGGCGAAAAGTGACTGCAAGGGAGATGTGACGCTGCCATGACGATGAAGCTGGACTCCTGGCTCCTGGAGATCCTCGCCTGCCCGAACTGCGGCGGCGGCCTCAGCGCCGACGAGGGCGCCGGCGAGCTGGTGTGCACCGGCTCCTGCGGCTACGCCTACCCGGTCCGCGACGACATCCCCGTTCTCCTCGTCGACGAGGCCAGGGCCCCCGCGTCGTGAGCTCGCTCGACCCCTCGCGCCTGGAGGACGCGGAGGCGGCCGAGGCGGCGGATCCCGGGGGAATGCTGCGGCAGGTCGCGTCGGCGGCGGCCCAGGTGCGGGAGGCGCAGCGGACGGCGGCCGAGGCCGGCGTCGCGAGCCTGGCCGAGGACGGCAGGCCCCGCGCGATCGTGGTCGCCGGGATGGGCGCCGCCGGCATCGCGGGCGACGTGCTCGCGGCCGTGTGCGGGGAGGGCTGCGCCGTCCCGGTGTCGACCGTGCGCGGCTACCGGCTGCCCGGCTGGGTGGGCGCGGCCGACCTGGTCATCGCCGTGTCGTCCTCGGGCGGCACGGAGGAGACCCTTGAGGTCGCGGCGGAGGCGGCCCGGCGCGGATGCAGGCTGCTGTTCGTCGGCGGGGCGGAGTCACCGCTCGCGAGCCTGGCCGGCAGGAGCCGCGGGGTGTTCGTCCCGGTGCGGTCGGCCGGGCAGCCGCGCTCGACGCTGTGGGGCCTGACGATCCCGCTCGTCCTCGCGGCGCGGGCGATGCGCCTGGCGGACGTCTCCGACGCGGTGCTGGAGTCCACGGCCGCGCGGCTGGAGGACATCGCGCACCGCTGCCGTCCGTCCAGTGAGCCGTTCGTCAACCCGGCCAAGCGGATCGCGCTCGACCTGGCCGGCGACGTGCCGATGGTGTGGGGCTCGTCCGCCGTGGCGAGGACGGCGGCGTACCGGCTGTGCGGCCAGCTCGGCGAGAACGCCAAGTACCCGGCCGTCTTCGGCGAGGTCCCGGAGGCGGGCCACAGCCAGCTGATGGCCTTCGACGGCTTCTTCGCCCGCGGCGCCTCCCCGTCCGACCCGGACGACTTCTTCCGCGACCGCACGGACGACCCCGAGCACGGCCTCCACCTCGTCGTCATGCGGGACGTGGCGGAGCATCCCCAGGTACGCAAACGGTGCGAGGCGGCCGCCGAGATGGCCCGCGCCCGGGGCGTGGCGGTCACCGAGATCAAGGCCGAGGGCGAGCATCCGCTGGAGAGAATCGCCGGCCTGATCGCGTTGGCGGACTATGTCACGGTTTACTTGGCTATCGCGCTGGGCGAGGATCCGACGCCCGTGCATGCCGTTCAAGAGCTCGAAGCGAGGATTGCGTAGATGAGTGCTGAGGGTGGAACGAAGGCCATCGTCGCCGCGCTGGCCGCCAACCTCGGGATCGCGGCGTCCAAGGCCGTCGCGTTCGCGTTCACCGGTTCGTCGTCGATGCTGGCCGAGTCGATTCACTCGGTCGCCGACTCGGGCAACCAGGGGCTGCTGCTGCTCGGCCGCAAGCGGTCCGAACGCGACCGGACGCCGGAGCACCCCTTCGGCTACGGCCGCGAGCGCTACTTCTACGCGTTCGTCGTCGCCGTCGTCCTGTTCACCGTCGGCGCGGCGTTCTCGCTGTACGAGGGCTACCACAAGATCTCCCACCCGGAGGAGGTCAAGTCGCCGGTGTGGGCGTTCGCGGTGCTGATCGTCGCGATCGGCCTGGAGTCGTTCTCCTTCCGCACCGCGATCAAGGAGTCGAACCAGGTCCGCGGCGAGCAGTCCTGGTGGAGCTTCATCCGCCGCGCCAAGGCGCCCGAGCTGCCGGTCGTCCTGCTGGAGGACCTCGCCGCCCTCGTCGGCCTGTTCCTCGCCCTGTTCGGCGTCTCCATGGCCGTGGCCACCGGCGACGGCGTCTGGGACGGCGTCGGCACCGTGGCGATCGGACTGCTGCTCGGCGCGGTCGCGACGATCCTGGCGATCGAGACCAAGAGCCTGCTGATCGGCGAGGGCGTCGACCCGCAGACCGAGCGGCGGATCATCGACGCGCTGGAGTCGGTCGACGAGGTCGACCACCTCATCCACATCCGCACCGAGTACCTCGGCCCGGACGCGCTGCTCATCGCCGCGAAGATCGCCGTCAACCACGACGACACGGCCGCGGACGTGGCGCGCGGCATCGACGCCGCGGAGGCGGTGGTCCGGTCGCAGATCCCGGAGGCGAGGCTCATCTACCTGGAGCCGGCGCTGGACGAGGCGTCCCGCAAGAGCGTTTCGGTGGCGAAGCCGAACGGGGACGACCCCGCCGACGCCTGAACGGGCGGCCGGCTCCTGAACGGACATGGGACCCCTCGCCGGGCGGCCGCGCGCTGCCGGCCATTCCCCAGCCCAGGCGAGACCGGCGGAGTGCCTCCGAGGAGGCGTACCGCGGCCGTCCGGCGAGGTGCTTTCCCATGCCTCCCCGCCCGGACCCCTGAAACCGGGCGGTTCTGGTGTGACCGCGGCGGCCCCGCCGAACCCCTAAGTCGGCGATGGCCACCGTCGCGGTCACGGTTAGAACACTACGGTCGCGGCGCCGTCCGGCACGTCCCCCTCAAGGAGGGAACGCGGGTGGTACTCCAGACGGATCCCGGCCGCCCGCATACATCCGGGCGGTGAGGCCATCGCTCGCCCCAGCGGTCAGTATTGAGGGGTGAGCACCGATGACAAGGCCCGGACCGGACCCGACCCCGCGGGGTTCGGCCCAGCCGTCGCGCACCACGCGTGGCGGCTGTCCGGCCGGATCGTAGCGGGCGTCGGGCAGCTGCTGCTGTGGATCCTCACCGGCATCGGCACCCTGCTGCGTCCGGCGGCGGTCAAGCTCGGCGCACGGCTGAACGGCGGCGCGCCCCGCCGCCCCGGCCCGCCGGGGGCGCCGTCCGGGGAGACGGCGCCGCTGCCCCGATGGCTCAACACCTGGCGGGAGGTCGTCGGCTCCTGGTACTTCGCCCCGCTGACCGGCCTCGCCCTGACCATCGCCGCCCTCGCCGAGCTGGCGCCGCGCGTCGACTCGCCGCTCAGCCTCGCCGGCGGCTTCGCGGTCGCGGCGACGCTCCCGCTCGTGTGGCGCCGCGAGAACCTGCGCCCCGTCGCGGCCGTCGTGCTCAGCGCGTTCGCCGCGAGCCTGCTCACCGGGCAGATCCTGCTCGTCACCACCAGCTTCGCGGCCCTCTACACGCTGTACGCGCTCGGACGGCAGCTGCCCCGCCAGTCGACGGGCGTCCTCGCCATCGGCAGCGTCGCGACCATCGCGGTCGTCTACCTCGCCGCCGGGACGCTCGACGACGTCCCGTGGCCGGCGCCGATCGTCGCCGTCCTCGCCGCGATCGGGCTCGGGGACGCGCGGCGCGTCGTCGAGTCCGCCGGCCGGACCGAGGCCGCGGCCGCCGAACGCACCAACGAGACCCTCACCCGGCTCACCGCCGTCCAGCGGGAGCAGGCCGTCATGCGCGAGCGCGCCCGCATCGCCCGCGAGCTGCACGACGTCGTCGCGCACTCCGTCTCCATGATCGCCGTGCAGGCGGAGACCGCCCCGTACACGATGGACGCCCTGTCGCCGCAGGCCCAGGCCGGCTACACCGAGATCGCCAGGACGGCCCGGGAGGCGCTGGTGGAGATGCGCCGGCTGCTCAGCGTGCTGCGCGCCGACGCCAAGCCCGAACCGGACGCGGCGAACTCCCCGCAGCCGCGGCTGGACCGGCTGCCCGACCTGATCGAGCAGCACCGCGGCGCCGGCGGCCAGGTCGACCTCGCGGTGCACGGCGACCCGCGCGACCTGTCCACGACGGTGGAGCTGTCGGCGTACCGGATCGTCCAGGAGGCGCTGACGAACGCGCGGCGGCACGCGCCCGGCGCGGGCGTCCACGTCGACCTGATGTTCCTGCCGGACCGGCTGGCGGTCCGCGTCCGCGACGACGGCGCGAACGCGTCCACGCAGGTCCTGAACCGGCGGAAACCCGCCCCCCGTACAGCGGTACTGGATCCCGCGGGCCCGACCTCCGCGGACGCCGGGCGCACCCGCATGGAATCGCCCGGGTCCGGTGGCGGACATGGCCTCGTGGGGATGCGGGAACGTGCGACCATGCTGGGCGGGCGGTTCGCCGCCGGCCCGGCCACCGAGGGCGGGTTCCTGGTGGAGGCCGAGCTTCCGCTGACGAGTGAGGGGAATTCCATCCGTGGACACGGTACGCAGCCGCCGCCCGGCCGCTCCTGACCCTGCCGTCCCCGATCCTGCCGCTCCCGGCCCCGCCGTCCCCGCTTCTCCGGGGCGGCCCCGGTGATCAACGTGCTGATCGTCGACGACCAGACGATCGTGCGGGCCGGGTTCGCCGCCCTGCTCGACGCGCAGGAGGACATCAGCGTCATCGGCGAGGCCGGCGACGGGCGCGAGGCCGTCCGGATCGCCGAGCGGAGCCGTCCCGACGTCGTCGTCATGGACATCCGGATGCCCGGCATGGACGGCATCGAGGCCACCCGCCGCATCCTCGCCCTGCCCGGCGCCGAGAACGTCCGGGTGCTGGTGCTGACGACGTTCGACGTCGACGAGTACGTCTACGAGGCGCTGGCGGTCGGCGCGAGCGGCTTCCTGCTGAAGGACGCGACCGCGGACGAGCTGGTCTCCGCCGTCCGGGTGGTGGCGCGCGGCGACTCGCTGCTCGCGCCGCAGGTCACCGGGCGGCTGATCCGCGAGTTCACCAAGCAGCGCCGCAACCGGCCGCAGGCGCCGTCGGAGCTGGCGACGCTGACCGCCCGGGAGACCGAGGTCCTCGTGCTGATCGCGGGCGGCCTGTCCAACGGCGAGATCGCCGCGCGGCTCGTCGTCAGCGAGCACACCGTGAAGACGCACGTGGCGCGCGTCTTCACCAAGCTCGGCCTCCGCGACCGGGCGCAGGCCGTCATGCTCGCCTACGAGTCCGGCGTGGTCGTCCCCGGCGAGAGCGCCCCCGGCTAGCCGCGGCGGCGCAGCAGGCGCATCGCCTTCTCCTTCTCGAAGTCCAGTGCGCGGGCCGGGGGAGCGGAGAGCCGTCCGATGCGTTCGCCCAGCTCACGCACGTACGCCTGCACCTGCGGCTCGGCCAGGACCCGGAGCCCGAACGCCAGCTCGGCCGGGCCGATGTCGTAGCGCTTCTCCAGCGCGAGGGCGAGCGCGACGGCGCGCAGTTCGGCGTCCCCGAACCGGCGGTGCCCGCCGCCGCGCCTGGTGAGGGCCGCTTCCCGGGTGACGGGCAGCAGCCCGAGGGCCTCGCGGTAGCGGAGCATGCGGGGCGAGGTGCCGAGCCGCCGGGCGGCCTCCGTGATGCGCATGGAGCAATTCTGACAAATTCGTGTTAGAAAGTCGCCCCCGACCGTGCTTCCCGGTACCCGCCGCCCGTAGACTCGCCCCGTTGACGCGGCGGTGGACACCCCCGTCAAGAATCCGCGCGCACCGCACCGAGGGAGCAACGAAAGCATGGACTACAAGGTCGCCGACCTGTCGCTGGCCGACTTCGGGCGCCGGGAGATCCGGCTCGCCGAGCACGAGATGCCGGGCCTGATGGCGGTGCGCGAGGAGTACTCCGCCGCCAAGCCGCTGCGCGGCGCCAAGATCATGGGCTCGCTGCACATGACGATCCAGACGGCCGTGCTGATCGAGACGCTGGTCGAGCTCGGCGCCGATGTCCGCTGGGTGTCCTGCAACATCTTCTCCACCCAGGACCACGCCGCCGCCGCGGTCGTCGTCGGCAAGGACGGCACGCAGGACAAGCCGCAGGGCGTCCCCGTCTTCGCCTGGAAGGGCGAGACGCTCGAAGAGTACTGGTGGTGCACCGACCAGGCCCTGCAGTGGCCGGACGGTGCGGGCCCGAACATGATCCTGGACGACGGCGGCGACGCGACCCTCCTCGTCCACAAGGGCGCCGAGTACGAGAAGGCGGGCGCCGTCCCGGCCGCGACCGAGGACGACCCCGAGGAGTTGGGCGTCGTCCTCGACACGCTCCGCCGGACCATCGCCGAGAGGCCCGGCCGCTGGACCGAGGCCGCCGCCGCGATCAAGGGCGTCACCGAGGAGACCACGACCGGCGTCCACCGCCTCTACGAGATGCACAAGGCCGGCACCCTCGCCTTCCCGGCGATCAACGTCAACGACGCGGTCACCAAGTCGAAGTTCGACAACAAGTACGGCTGCCGCCACTCGGTCATCGACGGCCTGAACCGCGCCACCGACGTGCTGATCGGCGGCAAGGTCGCGGTCGTCTGCGGCTACGGCGACGTCGGCAAGGGCTGCGCGGAGGCGCTGAAGGGCCAGGGCGCCCGCGTCATCGTCACCGAGATCGACCCGATCTGCGCGCTGCAGGCCGCGATGGACGGCTTCCAGGTCACCACCCTGGACGACATCGTCGACAAGGCCGACATCTTCGTGACGACGACCGGCAACTTCAACATCATCACGGCCGGCCACATGGGCCGGATGAAGCACCAGGCGATCGTGTCCAACATCGGGCACTTCGACAACGAGATCGACATGGCCGGCCTCGCCAAGACCGCCGGCATCGAGAAGATCGAGATCAAGCCGCAGGTCGCCGAGTGGCGGTTCGCCGACGGCCACTCGGTCATCGTCCTCGCCGAGGGCCGGCTGATGAACCTCGGCTGCGCCACCGGGCACCCGTCCTTCGTGATGTCCAACTCCTTCACCAACCAGGTCATCGCGCAGATCGAGCTGTTCACCAAGACCGACGAGTACCCGATCGGCGTCTACGTCCTGCCGAAGCACCTGGACGAGAAGGTCGCCCGCCTCCACCTCGACGCCCTCGGCGTCAAGCTCACCGAGCTCACCAAGGAGCAGGCCGCCTACATCGGCGTCCACGTGGAGGGCCCCTACAAGCCCGACCACTACAGGTACTGAGTAACCGCTGGGGCAGTATGGCTGCCGGACGGGTTTCAGCCCGTCCGGCAGCCGCCTTATTCGAGGGTGTTGATGAGCGATATCGCGGATGTTTCGCTGGCGTATGAGGGCGTCAAGCGGATCGAGTGGGCGGACCGGGGCATGCCCGTGCTGCGGCAGGTGCGGGAGCGGTTCGCCGCCGACCGTCCGCTGGACGGGTTGAAGGTCGCGGCGTGCATGCACATCACGACGGAGACCGCCGGGCTCATCCGCACCCTGCAGGCGGGCGGTGCGAGTGTGGCGCTCGCGGCGTCCAACCCGCTGTCGACGCAGGACGACACCGCCGCTGCCCTGGTGCAGGAGTACGGGGCCGAGGTCTTCGCGCGGGCCGGTATCGACCGCGAGGGGTACTACGCGCACATCCACCAGGCGCTGGAGACCGGGCCCGACCTCGTCCTGGACGACGGATGCGACCTGGTCAACACGCTGCACGTCGACCGCACGGACCTGCTCGGCACGGTGAAGGCCGGATGCGAGCAGACGACGACGGGCGTCATCCGGCTGCACCAGATGGCGCTTGAGGGCGCGCTGAAGTTCCCCGTGGTCGCGGTGAACGACACCGACACCAAGCACATGTTCGACAACCGGTACGGGACGGGCCAGTCGACGCTGGACGGGATCATCCGCGCGACCAACACCCTGCTGGCAGGAAAGACCATCGTGATCGCGGGGTTCGGGTACTGCGGGCGCGGCCTGGCGGAGCGGGCCCGGGGCCTCGGAGCGCGCGTGGTCGTCACCGAGATCGACCCCGTCAAGGCGCTGGACGCGGCGCTGCAGGGCTTCGGCGTCCAGCCCATGGAGCAGGCCGCCGCGGACGGCGACGTCTTCATCACGGTCACCGGCAACCGCGACGTCGTGAACGCCGACCACCTCGCGCTGATGAAGGACGGGGCGATCCTGGCGAACTCCGGGCATTTCGACGTCGAGATCGACGTGCGGGCGCTCGGCGACATGGCCGTCGAGGTGCATCGCGGCATCCGCCCGCAGACGGACGAGTACGTGCTGGCCGACGGCCGCCGCCTGGTCCTGCTGGCGGAGGGGCGCCTGGTCAACCTGGCCGCCGCGGAGGGGCACCCGGCGGCCGTGATGGACATGTCGTTCGCCGACCAGGCGCTCACGTGCGAGTGGCTCGCCACGGCCCACGCGGTCCTGGCCCCGGCCGTCCACGACGTGCCGAAGGAGATCGACACGGAGGTGGCGCGGCTCAAGCTGGCCTCGATGTCCATCTCCATCGATCTGCTGACCCCGGACCAGGAGGACTACCTGCACTCCTGGCGCCCCGGGACCTGACCCGTGCCCGCCGGGACGTACCTGCACCTGGACGAGGGCCTTGAGGAGCGCTTCCAGTGCGCGCCGGGGCCGGGCGGGTGGCGCTACACGTCCGCGCGTCCCGACGGCGTCCGCGTGGACCTGGTCGTGGACGCGCGCTGGCGCCAGATCCGCGTCGAGATCCTCGGCCCCGAGTGGTGGGTGCGAGGCGGTGTCACGGGCCCCGAGCTGGCGTGGGTGCGGGCGGCCGGTGAGACGGGCACCGAGCACGCCGAGCGCGCGTCCGGATTCGTCACCGGCTCACCCGGGTTCCTGGTGGCCGTGGCGCGTTCCTTGGAGCTGGACGAGGGCGGGCAGGCCGATGTGCGCCTGGTGCAACTGAGCGGCTCGTCTCTGTCGGCGCTGACGACCCTGTGGCGGTGGCGGCTGGCCGGGACGTCCACCTACGAGACCGAGACCGGGCCGCTGCCCGTCTCCGGGTACGAGGTCACGGACCTGGCCACGGGCGAGGTGGAGGAGCTGCACCTGGCCGGCGACGTCGTCCTGGCGGCCCCCGGGATCGAGCTCACCGACCTGGAGTCCCCGCCCAATCTCGGGTGACGGTGCGTTGCGCTATCTTTCGTACTCCGTCCAGCAAGATCGGGTTATGGGGGCGCAGCGTGCACGGGCAGATTCCAGAGGGGCAGGGCGGGCCGCAGCCCGTCCCTCCGGCGGGTGGCCCGGTGCCGCCGGGCGGCGCCCCTGTTCCGCCGGGCGGCTTTCCCGTCCCGCCGCGGCCGAAGCGTCCCTCGCCGCTCGTCTGGGTGGCGGTCGCGGTCGCGGGCGTCCTCGTCGTCGGCAGCGCGGGTTTCCTGATGTTCCAGGATCAGCGGAAGCGGAACGGCCCGGTGAAGGCCGAGCAGTGCGTCGACAAGGGCTTCGGGACGGACGAGGGCAACCGGATCCCGGCCAGCCTCCGCGTCGGCTGCGACGACTCCGGAGCCAAGGCGAAGGTCCTGAAGATCACCGACACGGGCGAGGCGTCGGGCTTCCGGTTCAGTTCCCGCTCCGAGCCCGACTGCCCCGGCGGGACGGACGGCGTCACCAACGTCCGCGGCAAGTCCGACGACAAGAAGTATTACGAGGCGTGCGTGCGCAACCTCAAGGGCCCGCACCCGGGCGATCCGGGCGCGGGCGGCGCGTTCCTGTCCGTCGGCGACTGCGTCAGCAGCGGGTCCGTCGGTTTCGGCAAGGAGCAGCCGTGCTCCAAGCCGGACTGGTACGGCAAGGTGATCGCGCGCGTCGACACGGAGAAGTCCTGCCCGGCGCAGACGCTGGAGGCCATGAAGCTGAAGTCCTTCGGCGGCGGGACGGTGAAGCGGCCCGTGCTGTGCCTCGGCGCGGGCGGCGGCGTGCTGTCCCCGGGCGACTGCATCGGGGACCCCTCGTTCAACATCGGCGACCTGGACAAGGCCGAGTGCGGATCCAGCAGCGCCATCGCCAAGGTCGTCGGCCGGGTGGCGACGACGCAGGAGTGCCCTTCCGAGGCCACCAACTACATGACGAGCAAGGGCGCCTACAAGCCGGTGCTGTGCCTGAAGAAGCTGCGGCCGACCCTGACGGAGAAGCTCCGCTCCCTTCCCCGCTGAGCCGTCAGGGGCCCTGGTAGGGGCCCTGCGGTGGCGGACCGGCCGCCGGGCCCGGATACGGCCCTGGCGGCCGCGGTGCGTTGAGGACGTTCTGGTACGGCCCGGAGCCGTACTCGGGTGGCGGGAGGAATCGCGGCTGCCCCGGGCCGGGGGCGCTGAACGGGGG
>NZ_SMKY01000154.1 GCF_004349235.1 Actinomadura darangshiensis
GCGCTGGCCTGGGGCTTTTCCGGACCGATTGCGTGTGGTTACCGAAGATGGAACGGCCGATGACACATCGTCCCGAGAGGTGATCAATGCTGCTCGCCGTTTCCGTCCCTGCTGAGCACGAGGCGCCGATGTACTGGCGGCGCGAGTTCCGGGGGAGGGCCGAGGAGGTCCGCTTCGTCCGGGCTTTCGCCGCGCACCTGCTGGCCGGGTTTCCGGCCCTGGACGACGTCCTCCTCGTCCTGGACGAACTGGCCGTCAACGCCATCCAGCACACCCGCTCCGGGGCGGACGGCGGCCGGTTCACCGTCGACATCAACATGGACGTGGCCGGCGTCATCGTCTACCTCACCGACCAGGGCGGGGCGGGGGAGCCGCAGGTGCGGAGCCTGGCCGAGCTGGCGGAGGGCGGCCGGGGCCTGCTCACCGTGGACGCCCTCGCCGCAACCTGGTCATGGTCCGGTACGCCGGAGGGCCGCACCATACGCGCGACCTTCCCCGCACGCGGTTAGTGGGTCGCATCGGTTTCGTCGTGGGCCGTCACATCCGGGTGGGCCGCTTCGTCAGGAGTGTGTAGGAGTCAAACAGCAGGGAGATCACCATGGAAGCGCGGTTCAACTACTACGGCACCCCCGTCGCGGCGAAGTTCATGAAGTACGTCCAGTCGGCGGGCAAGGTTCTGACGGACTCGTCGGTGCCGACCTCGACGCTGCACCTGGTGGAGATCCGCGCCAGCCAGATCAACGGCTGCGCCGTCTGCACCGACATGCACACCAAGGACGCCGCGCACGCGGGGGAGACCTCGACGCGGATCAACCTGGTCGCGACCTGGCGGGAGGCCACGGTCTTCACCGAGGCGGAGCGGGCCGCGCTGGAGCTGACCGAGCAGGGCACCCGCATCGCCGACGCCGCGGGCGGCGTCAGCGACGAGGTCTGGGCGAACGCCGCCAAGCACTACGACGACGACGAGCTCGCCGCCCTGATCTCCGCGATCGCCCTCATCAACACCTGGAACCGCATGAACGTCATCGCGCAGGTGCCCGCCGGTGACTACCAGCCCGGCCAGTGGGGGTGACCCGAGCCCGCGCGTAGGGACGGGCGGCGTCGCCGTCCGTCCCTAGCGGGTGGCGTGCCGGGTGTCGCCAATGATCGGAAATCGGATGGTTCCGGCCTCTAGAATCAGGCGACCGGGTACCCAGCCAGGGAGGTCCGTCCGTGAGTGGTGAGCACCATCCGGAATGGGTGATCGATCCCGAGGTCCCCAGCGTGGCCCGGATGTACGACTACTACCTCGGCGGCAAGGACAACTTCGCCGCCGACCGGGAGGCCGCCGACCAGGTCATGGCGGTGATGCCGAACGTCCTGGAGTTCACCCGCGCCAACCGGCGGCTGCTGTCGCGGGCCGTGACGATGATGGCCGGGCTCGGCGTCCGGCAGTTCATCGACATCGGGTCCGGGCTGCCGACGCAGGAGAACGTGCACGAGGTGGCGCAGCGCGCCGCCCCCGACTCGCGTGTCATCTACGTCGACAACGACCCGATCGTGCTCACGCACGCGCGGGCGCTGCTGGCCGACAACCCGCTGACCACCGTCGTCCAGGCCGACCTGCGCGCCCCGGAGGCCATCCTGGACGACCCGGAGGTCAAGGCCCGCATCGACTTCGGCAAGCCGGTGGGCCTCCTGCTGCTGGCCATCCTGCACTTCGTCCCGGACGAGGAGCGTCCGGCCGAGATCGTGGCGAGGCTGCGCGCGGCCCTTGCCCCCGGGAGCTTCCTGGTCATCTCGCACGGCTACGCGGGTGCGATCACGAGGGACGTCGAGGACCAGGTCCGGTCCGCCTACGGCAGGACGGGGGCCGGCGACATCATCCCGCGCACCGCCGGCGACGTCATGGCGTTCTTCGAGGGCACCGAGCTGGTCGGCCCCGGCCTGGTCCAGGTGGCCGACTGGCGGGCGGACGACGGGCCGGTCGAGTCCGACATGGCCCCGCCCGGCTTCCTCGCCGGGGTGGGGAGGGTCCGCTGATGCTGCCGGTGGACCTGCTGTTCAGCAGGACGTTCAGCGAGGACCCGTACACCACCTACGCCGAGCTGCGCGCGGCCGGCCCGGTCCACCCGATCGACTTCCCTCCCGGGGCGACCGCCTTCCTGGTGGTCGACCACGAGCACGGCCGCGCGGCGCTGACCGACCCGCGCCTGTCCAAGGACTCCGCGCACAGCACCGTGCCGGTGAACGCCGAGCTGTTCTTCGGCGGGACGATGCTCGCCATGGACCCGCCCGACCACACCCGGATGCGCGGGCTGGTCGCCAAGGCGTTCACCACCCGGCGGGTCGAGCGGCTGCGCCCCCGCGTCCAGGAGATCGCGGACGGGCTGCTGGACGGCATCGCGGCCCGCGGCGAGCCCGACCTGATCGAGGAGTTCGCGGTCCCGCTGCCGATCCAGGTCATCTGCGAGCTGCTCGGCGTGCCGGCGTCCGACCGGGCCCGGTTCCGCGAGTGGACGGCCGTGCTGACCGTGCCGGCGCTGTCCGCCGAGGCCCGCGCGCGCCGCCGCGAGGCCGCCCGCGCGTTCAACGGCTACCTGGTCGCGGCCATCGCCGAGCGGCGGGCCCGTCCCGAGGACGACCTGATCAGCGGCCTGCTCGCCGCCCGCGACGGGGACGCCGCCCTCACCGAGGACGAGATGCTGGGCAGCATCGCGCTGCTCCTCATCGCCGGGCACGAGACCACGGTCAACCTCATCGGCAACGGCGTGCTCGCCCTCCTGCGGGCGCCCGACCAGCTCGAACTGCTCCGGGGGAAGCCGGAGCTGCTGCCGTCCGCGGTCGAGGAGCTGCTGCGGTACGACGGCCCGGTGGAACGGGCGAGCCAGCGCATCGCCCTGGAGGACATGGAGATCGCCGGCACCCCGATCCCCGAGGGCGCCTGGGTGCACGTCGCGCTCGGCGCCGCGGACCGCGACCCCGCCGTCTTCGATGACCCCGAGCGCCTGGACGTGACCCGCGCCCCCAAGGGCCATGTCGCTTTCGGCCACGGCCTGCACTTCTGCCTGGGCGCGCCGCTGGCCCGGCTGGAGGGCCAGATCGCCATCGGCGCCCTGCTGGACCGATTCGCCGATCTCGCCCTCGCCGTCCCGGCCACCGAACTGCGCCACCACCGCACCGGCTCGATCGTGCGCGGCCTGGTCTCCCTCCCCGTCCGGGTCTGAGAAACCGCTCGGCCCGGCTGAGCGTTTCAGGCCGGCACTCTCAGGGCGTTCCCAGGCGGTTGCCGGACGTCTCCCAGAGGCTTTCCCGACAGTGGGTGTCGCGGACTTCGCCGTCGACGGAAGAGGCTCCCATGAGAGGACCGATCCGGCTCGCCGCATCGGTTGCAGCCGTTTCGCTGGCCCTGGCTTCCTGCGGGGCAACGGGCTCGGACGCGCAACGGCAGGCCGGTGCACCGGAACGTCCGAACATCGTCTTCGTGCTCACCGACGACCTCGCGTCGAACCTGGTGGAGTACATGCCGCACGTCAAGGAGATGCAGCGGCAGGGGATGACGTTCAACGACTACTACGTCACCGACTCGCTGTGCTGCCCGTCGCGGTCCACCATCCTCACCGGCAAATACCCGCACAACACCGGGGTGTTCACCAACCAGGTTCCGGACGGCGGCTACCGGACGTTCAACGCTCGCGGAAACCAGCGGGCCACCTTCGCCACTGCGCTGCAGAAGTCCGGATACCGCACGGCGATGATGGGCAAGTACCTCAACGGCTATCAGCCGACCGATCCCGCTCCGCCCGGCTGGGACGAATGGGACGTCGCCGGAAACGGCTACCCGGAGTTCAACTACACGCTGAACGAGAACGGCCGCCCCGTCCGCTATGGAGACCAGCCGAAGGACTACCTGACCGACGTCCTGGCAGGCAAGGGGGCCGGCTTCATCGACCGCGCGGTCCAAGACCGGCGGCCGTTCATGATGGAGATCGCGACGTTCGCCCCGCACGGTCCTTACACCCCGGCGCCGCGTGACGCCGGGCTGTTCCCCGGCCTCAAGGCACCGCGCGGGCCCGCCTTCAACGAGGCCGACATCTCCGACAAGCCGGCCTGGCTGAAGAACCACCCGAGCCTCAAGCCGGGACAGATCCGCAAGGACGACACGGTGTTCCGGAAGCGGGCCCAGTCCGTCCAGGCGGTGGACGACATGATCGGACGTCTCCAGGCCACCCTCAAGGCGACCGGCGCCGACCGGAACACCTACCTGGTCTTCTCCTCCGACAACGGCTTCCACCTGGGCGAGCACCGCCTGGCGCAGGGAAAGCAGACGGCTTTCGACACCGACATCAAGGTGCCGCTGGTGGTGACCGGACCGGGCGTCCGCGCCGGCTCCACCCACAGCGGGCTCGCACAGAACACCGACCTCTGCCCCACCTTCGAGGAGCTCGGCGGCGCCCCCGTCCCCGCGTCGGTGGACGGCCGGTCGCTCGTCCCCGCACTCAAGGGCGACGACACGGCGCCGAAGCGCGACGCCGTGCTCATCGAGCACCACGGCCCGAACAACCGGCCCGGCGACCCCGACCGGCAGGGACGCGCCAGCGGCAACCCGCCCAGCTACGAGGCCCTGCGCACGTCCAGCGAACTGTACGTCGAGTACGCCGGCGGGCAGCGCGAGTACTACGACCTCAGCGGCGACCCCGGCGAACTCGACAACACCGTGGGGCGGCTCTCCCCGCAGCGCCTCGAACAACTCCGGGCCGCACTCCGGAAGCTCCGCAACTGCCGCGGCGGCACCTGCCACACCTAGAACACGACCTGTTAGGCTCCGCCTCGACCTCTCACCGTTGGGCTCATGCCTCGCCGACCAGCTTCTACGGGTCCCGATGATCCGGGGAAGGTGGGAGTCGCTGAGTCGCGCGCCGCGCGCTGAACGCGGCGCGCCACCGGAGAGGTCACCGGAATGCCGCACGCCGCATTCTCCGAGCCCGCCGCCAGGCGCCCATGGCTCGTCCTCGGGATCCTCAGCATCGGCTTCTTCATGTCGCTGCTGGACGGAACCATCGTCAACATCGCCGTCCCGGCGCTCATCCACGGCATCGACGCCTCGTACGACCAGGTGCTGTGGGTCATCGACGCGTATCTGCTCGTCTTCTCCGTGCTGCTGATCAGCACGGGCCGCCTCGGGGACATCTTCGGATACCGGCGCCTCTACCTGATCGGCATCTCCACGTTCACCGTCGCCTCGGCCCTGTGCGGGCTCGCCGAGTCCCCGGCCTGGCTGCTCACCGCGCGGGTGCTCCAGGGGCTGGGCGGGGCGCTCCTGTTCCCGCAGGTGATCTCGTCGATCCTGACGATCTTCCCGCCGCGGCTGCGCGGCCGGGCCTTCGGCGTCTTCGGCGCGGTCGTGGGGTTCGCGCCGATCGTGGGACCGGTCGCGGGCGGCCTCGTCCTCGGCCACCTCGGCTGGCGCTGGATCTTCTTCATCAACGTCCCGGTCGGCGTGATCACCGCGGTGCTGGCCCTGGTCTTCGTCCCGGCCGTGCGGTCCGGCCGCACCCACCGGCTCGACCTGCCCGGGGTGGCCCTCGCCACCGCGGGACTGACCGGCGTCGCCTTCGGCCTGATCGAGGGAGAACGCTACGGCTGGGGGACGATCGCCGGGCCGATCGGCATCACCACGGTCATCGTCGCCGGCGTCGTCCTGCTCGGGCTGTTCGTCGCCTGGCAGCACGTCCAGCGGGGCGAGCCGCTGATGCCCCTGAGCCTGTTCGCCGGGCGCAACTTCGCGGCCGGCAACTGGATCGGGTTCGTCTTCCAGCTGGGCATGATCGGCATCGCCTTCGTGCTCGTCCTCTACCTGCAGACGGCCCGCGGGTACTCGCCGCTGCGGACCGGGCTCGTCCTGCTGCCCAACGCCGTCCTCACCGCGATCGGCTCCGCCTACGCGGGACGGCTGTCGGACAAGATCGGCGGCAGGTACGTCCTCATGGCGGGGATGACCCTGCTCGCCATCGGCCTGCTGGTCCTGGTCCTGATGGCGGGGCCGCACAGCGGCGCCGGGCACCTGCTGCCCGGCCTGATCATCATCGGGGTCGCCAGCGGCGCGACCTTCGCGCCCCTGCAGCAGGCCACGATGGACGGTGTCGATCCCCGGCTCGCCGGCGTCGCCTCCGGGGTGTCCGGCACCACCCGGCAGATCGGGGGAGTCCTCGGGACGGCCGTTCTCGGCGCCGTCCTGTCCGTCCGCCTCGATTCGGCTCTTCACGACGAGGCTGTCAAGCAGTCGACCCGCCTTCCCGCGGATCTGCGCGCCCGGTTCGTCGAGAACACCACCGCCGGTGCGCGGCAGTTCAGCCCACCTACGCCGCCGGACGGCCTGACGCCCGCGAACACCGCCCTGTTCGACCGCCTGGCCCAAGACGCCTTCGCGGTCGCTTTCGTCGATGCGATGCGAACCGTCCTGCTGGCCTCCGCAGCGGTCCTCGTCATGGCGACGTTCTTCTGTCTGCTGTTCAAGCCCGCACCGACCACGCGATCCGAGGCCGCACCACAGGAGTGACGGCCGGGGGAGCGGGTGCGGCACCACGCCGCATCCGCTCCCGCCCGAGCACGGGTCGACAAAATAGGTAGACCGGTCTAGTTTGAGTTCATGGGGAACGAGAGAGACGCGCGCGGGCCCGGCAGCCTTGTCTTCGGGGCGACCGGGTTCATCGGACGCTGGTTGGTGGCAGAGCTGCTCGCTCAGGGGCGGCCGGTCGCCGTGACCGTCCGGGAAGAGGGGCGCGGGGACGAGCTGCGCACCTGGCTACGGGGGCATGACGTCGACGACGGGCGGCTCAGCGTCGCCGAAGCCGACATCGCCCGGCCCGGCCTCGGGCTGGACCGCGAGCGGCTGGACTGGGTGCGGGACGTGTACAACGCCGCGGCCCTGTTCCGGTTCGGGCTGGGCCGCGACGAGGCGCGGCGGGTGAACGTCGACGGCGCCGTGAACGTCGTGCGCTGGGCCGCCGGGCTTCCGCGGCTGCGGCGCCTCGTCCACGTTTCCGGCTACCGCGTCGCGGCTGGACGGACGCTCGCCTATCCCGTGCCCGAGCGTGATCTGGGCGCGTTCTACCGACGTTACGGCGCGTACGAGGCGTCCAAGCGCGAGGGCGACGCGGCGGTCAGGGCGGTCGCCGAGGAGGAAGGGGTGCCCGTCACCGCCGTCCACCCCGCCAGCGTGATCGGGCATTCGGTCACCGGCGAGGCCGGGCAGTACATCGGCCTGGCCGAGACGGTGGAGAACCTCTGGGCGGGACGCCTGCCGGCGCTGGCCGGGTCGCGCCGCACGTTCGTCCCCGTCGTCACCGTCGACCACCTCGCCCGCTTCATGGCCGCCGTCCCCGACCACGATCGAGGGCCCTACCAGGCACATTGGGTGCTGGACGACGCCACCCCGGACCTGCCTCGGCTGGTCGGCCTGCTGGCACGGCACTTCGGCCGGCGCGCGCCCCGGGTGATGCTGCCGGTCGGCCTGGTGCGCCGGCTGCCGCGCGCGCTCACGCGGGTCGAACCCGAGACGCTGACGTTCCTGTCGGAGGACCGGTACGACACGTCATCGGCGGACGCGCTCGCCGCCGCCGCGAGCCTGAGCCACCCGCCCGTGGAGGACGCGTTGCGCCGCTGGGCCGACCGCCTCGTCGCCGGCCGCTGATCAGAAAAGGGTGCCGCGGTAAGGGTGCGGGCGCTTCCACGTCTCCTCCCACGACAGCAGCGCCGCCTGCCATTCCGGCAGATCGGGGCGGAACTCGCGGACGAGGTTGGGATTGTCCGGAATGGAGACGAGGAATCGCCAGTAGTCCTCGACCGCCTCGCGCACCTCGGCCAGCCCGAATTCTCCGTTCTCCGACTCGACCCAATCATTCTGTATCCGCACGGCGGAGGCGAGAAAGGTGACGGTGTAGTTCTCGCTGTCCCAGGGCTCCGTCGGCTTCCCGGCGGCGGCGTCGGCGAGGGTGGCCAGCGCGTCCAGGCAGACACCCTTGTAGATGGAGACATCGGTCGTGATCCAGTTGCCGAGCCGCTGCAGCCGGTCGTCGCCGGCCTTGCAGTAGGGGAGCCTGAAGTCGTCGAGGGCAAAGGAGATCCCGTGCACCGTGGCGATCCTTTCAGCTTATGGGACGACCGGCCAGCCGTGTGTGAAGCCGCCGGTGTTGTTGTAGAAGCCTTCAATGACCACGTTATTATAGGTGCCGCGCCACTTGTTGGGCATTCCGGGGACCGGGGAGGCGTTGTTGAAGGCGCCCGGTACCGCCGCGTCCACCTGCGCGGGCGTCCAATGGTCCGGGTAGAAGGAGCTTTCTCCGCCATTCGGGCCGTTCTTCGGCTTCCACGCGCCGTGCGGCGGGTTCATGGTCTTGTCGAAGAACTCGGGTTTGGCGCGGTAGGCGCCGGTGGTGGGGTCGGTCACCTTGGAGCCGGGCTTGAGGCGCCGGCCCGGGAAGTCCTTGCCGCCCGGCCGGTAGTGGTAGCCGGACGCCTTCGGCATTCCCGGCTTCACATGCCCGCCGAACACGTGGTCCCGGAAGTGGGGCGTCATCCGTCCCGGGCGGTTCCGCTTGTTCGCGCGCTTCAGGAACTTCACTGCGGCGGCCATGAGCCCCCCGGCCGCCTTGCCGCTGCCCTTAGCCATTGAGGATGGCCTGCAGGGCCATGTCGATGAGCTGGTCGATGATCGCTCCCGTGATCTCCTTGAAGATGGGGATCTCGGCGAGGGAGGCGCCGAGGGTGGGTCCGGCGGTGGCGATGGCCTGGGCGATCTCGATGGCCAGGATCGTGAGCTGCACGATCACGTTGATCTTCAGGGCCAGCACGATGCCGCCGCACACCATGAGGCCGGCGCCGATGATGTTCGCGGCGGTGGTGAAGTCCCGCAGGTTGGTGCTGGCGGACTCCTCGTCGGTCCAGGCCGTCCGGAACGCCTCGATGTCGTCGCCCTTGTTCGCCTGCCACACCCGCGACGCCTGCGCGTCGGCCTCGCCGAGCGGGCCGGAGTGGGCGCCGGCGAACCCGAGCCAGGCGCCGCCCATCTCCATCAGCTTGGTCTCGTCGGCCTTGGGCCAGGTGTAGCCGAGCATCGACAGCAGCGAGATCAGCTCGCCGGGAAGTTGCAGTCCCATCAGCCGAGCACGTCCCGGACCCGGTTGATCTCCACCACGTTGTGCTGCTCGGCCGCCGCGTGGCTGTCGGCCACGTACTGGACGACGCCGGCGTCCTCCTCCATCGCCTGGAGGTTGTCGCCGTAGCACTCGGCGGCGACCTCGTAGATCGCCTGGTAGCAGCCGCCGATGAGCGAACCGATGTCGTCGTCGCCCCAGGGCTCGCCGAATCCGGCGAGCTCGGCCTGGAACGCCTCCCAGTCGGACTTCAGCTGCTGCGCCGAAGTGCCGATACCGATTCCCGAACTGCGGATTCCTTCGGGATCGACCTCGTATCCCGGCATGCCCATGGGTTCTTTCCCCCTGTCGGTCGGTGCTAGAAGCCGTTCATCAGGTCGCGCAACGACTGCGTGTACTCGCCGAGCTGCCGCATGCCGGCGTCCTGGGCCTCGCGCAGCCGGTCGGCCGACTCGTCGTCCAGCGGCCCGGCGGCGGCCGGGGCGGCCAGGCCGTCCAGCGCGGCGTTGATCGCGGCCATCGCGCGCTCGGCGATCTCCTGGGAGCTCAGCCGCGCGGCGCGGGCGCCGATGATCTCCACCGACTCGATCCGCCCGCCCGGCGAGACGACCGCGCGGACCGTCCGGTCCGGGTCGTGGCCTTCGCTCTCGGTGCTCGGGGCGGGGGAGGCGTCCCGCGCGCGGACGGCGGCGCCGAGGACGTCGCCGAGCACCCGGTCGAGGTCGTCGGAGGCGCGTTCGTAGCTCATCGCTTGCTCGCGTGCGCCTTGGCCAGTGCCTCGCCGATCGACTGGTTGATCACGGCGAGCTGCCGCAGCCCCTGCTCCTGCACCTCGCGCAGGGATTGGACGAGCGCCGCCGGGTCGACGACCGGCTCCGCGTCCCCGGCCTGGGTCAGCGCGCGCATGTCGTCCAGTGCCGCGTTGGCCGCGGCGGCGATGTGCCTTCCAAGCTCTTCCGGCGCGGACCGCATGGCGCGCGGGTCGAGCACCAGCCCGGTCAGCCTGCCGCCGGCGGCGGTGGCCCGGACCCGCTCCTCGTCCGCCGTGCCGGCGCCGCCGGCGGGCGCTCCGGACGGGGGATCGCCCTGCCCGGGGCGGCCTCCGCCGCCGCGCAGCGACCTCAGCCGGTCGCGTGCCCCGGCGAGTCGTGCCTCCGCGGACTCCGGCGATGGCTCGGTCACTACGGCCCCCCTGACGGTCGCGGGAGTGATCGCCCGCACGGGTAATTGGGCAGATCGTAGCATCGCGGACAATTGTTAGATCAGCTGACATTTCGCTACGAAGCGATGATCAGCAGGAAGGGTGTCGCGTGCAATGCGACGTTTGTCACTTTCTGTGCCGGGTGTGCTGGGAGGACGGCGGGCCGTGCGGGTCGTCAGTGCCGTCGCCGGCACGCGGGCCGACCCCGGCGAGGCGCCGGGCGGCCCTCGGCGCGGGGTCCGGGTGCTGGCGCGTCCCTGGCGGATTGTCCTATAGTCGTAGATAAGCAGTGATGTAGTTAAGGAGGTAAGTGTGTGATCGAGTTCCTGCTGGACGGTCACTCACGCGAGGCGACCTACATGCAGCTGATCCGGCAGGTGAAGCAGGCGTTGCGGGTCGGGATGCTGGAGCCGGGCGACCAGCTGCCGAAGGTGCGCGAGGTGGCCGAGTCGCTGGCGATCAACCCCAACACCGTGCTCAAGGCCTACCGGCAGCTGGAGATCGAGGGACTGGTGGAGGGCCGGGTGGGCGTCGGGACGTTCGTGCGCCGCTCGCTGTCGCGCCCGACCCTGGTCACCCACGGAGCACTGCGCCGCGATCTGGAGGCCTGGCTCGACCGGGTCTTCGCCGCGGGGCTCGATGAAGAGGAGGTAGTGGCCCTAGTCGAAACGACGTTGCGGGCCGTGTTTCAGGAGGATCGATTTCGACAGGGACGGGAAGGAATAGCGTGACCTCGGCATTGGAGACCACCGACCTCGGAAAGCGGTACGGGCGCGACTGGGGGCTGCGCGGCTGCTCGCTGCGCGTCCCCGTCGGCTCGGTGGCCGCCCTCGTCGGGCCGAACGGCGCGGGCAAGAGCACGCTGCTGCATCTGGCCGTCGGGCTGCTCAAGCCGGACGAGGGCGAGGTCCGGGTGTTCGGCAAGGCGCCGGGCGACAGCCGGGAGCTGTTAGAGCAGGTCGGGTTCGTGGCGCAGGACACCCCGCTGTATCCGGACTTCACGGTGGCCGAGCTCGTCAAGCTGGGCTCCAAGCTGAACCGGACCTGGGACGACGACCTGGCCGTCGACCGGCTCGGGAAGCTGGACATCCCGCTCGACCGCAAGGCCGGCCGGCTGTCGGGCGGGCAGCGCGCCCAGGTCGCGCTGGTCCTGGCGATCGCCAAGCGGCCCCGGCTGCTGCTGCTGGACGAGCCGGTCGCCGCGCTCGACCCGCTGGCGCGGCGGGAGTTCATGCAGGCCCTGATGGGGATCGTCGCCGACCAGGGCACGACCGTGCTGCACTCCTCGCACCTGCTCGGCGACGTCGAGCGCACCTGCGACTGGCTCGTCGTGGTCCGCAAGGGCAGCGCGCAGGTCGTCGGGTCCGTGGATGAACTGCTCGCCGAGCACCGGACGCTGATCGGGCCGCGGACCCGCGAGGGCGAGTACAGCGGCGTCGGCACCGTGCTCCGGGAGAGCCACACCGACAAGCAGACGACGCTGCTGGTCCGCACCGGCGGGCCCATCCACCACCCCGCCTGGAACGTCTCCGACGTCACGCTGGAGGACTTAGTGCTGGCCTACCTCGCCGATCCGAACGCGGCGGCCCTGCCGGGGCCGGTCTCCCTACCGCAGCGGGGAGTCGGCGCATGATCTGGCTGACCTGGCGGCAGCACCGCAAGCAGATGCTGGCCGCGCTGATCGGGCTGGCCGTCCTGCTGGCCGTCCTCATCCCGACCGGCCTGAAGATGCACCACGCGTTCACCGATATGGGCACCGAGCGGTGCCTGAACGGGCTCGGCGACGGCAGCCTGGTCGGCGCCGGCAAGGTGTCGGAATGCCAGAGCGTCGTCGACCGCTTCCAGCGCGCCTACGGGGACTACGGCCGGGCCGCCCTTCTGCTGATCTTCGTGCCGCTGCTGGCCGGACTGTTCTGGGGCGCGCCATTGGTGGCCCGCGAGATCGAGTCCGGGACGCACCGGCTGGTGTGGACGCAGGGCGTCACCCGGGCGCGCTGGGGCGCCGTGAAGATCGCCGCGATCACGGTCGCGGCCCTGCTGTTCGCGATCGGCTACGCGGCGCTGGTCAGCTGGTGGATGGGGCCGCTCAACCGGACCGGGACGAGCCGCCTGGAGTTCCTCAGCTTCGATGTCCAGGGCATCGCGCCGATCGGGTACACGCTGTTCGCGGTGGCGCTCGGCATCTTCGCCGGGACGGTCACCCGTAAGGTGATGCCCGCGATGGCCATGACGCTGGTCGGGTTCGTGGTGCTGCGGATCCCGCTGGCGGTGCTCGGCCGCCCGAACTTCCAGGGCGCCAAGGACCTGAAGTACCCGGTCGTCTCGGACACCGCGCCGAACATCGGCAACGGGAACTGGGTGATCTCCGATGGGGTGTACGACCGGGCGGGCTCGCTGCTGGCCGGCGACACCCAGGCGGTCTGCTGGCCGCCGCCGGACTCGCCGGACGCGGACGGCTGCTACGGAGCCGGCGCCTACAATCTCGTGTCCTACCAGCCGGGCGACAGGTTCTGGCCGTTCCAGTACCTGGAGACCGGCGTCTACGTCCTGCTCGCCGCAGGGCTGCTCTACCTCGCGATCCGGCGGCTGCAGCGGCAGATGACCTGAGTGAATGGGTGGTGGTTTCAATGAACGGGACCTCGGCGCGCGGGCGCTCCGCGCACCGTCCGGCTTCGCCTCGCCATTGCCGCCGCGACCCGGAGGGGTTACCCCTCCCCGGGCGTAATGGCGGGTCACTGTGCCCCCGGTCGGATTCGAACCGACACTTCGACTCTTTTAAGGAGTATGCCTCTACCGTTGGGCTACGGAGGCGGGCTGTTTCAGCGGCCGGCGCGCGCGCCGGCCGGACGGGCGGGGGAGGCTGGAGCCGGTGCGCTCACCGGAGCACCGGACGCGCGCCGCAGACACCTCGCGGCTGCGGCCGGGCACCCTCGCACGGCGTCGCGGACGTCCGTGGTCGCAGCGATGGTCGCGCGCCTGCCCGGCGACACGGCGGGACGGCTCCGCCCCGTCCGCCCCTGCGCACGCTGCCCGCGGCCCGCGTGCGGGCGGCGGGCTCATCGCCGGCGGCGCTGCGCGGCCGGACGGGAGGCGTCGGGCCGGTGTCGGCGAGATGGCCGGCGCACGGATATGGCGGGCCATTCCCGTGCTTATTACCCGGGCAGCCGTTCCGGATGTCCGGATACGGCTGCGCCCCGTGATCATGCAATTGCCTGCTGTGTTCGCAGGCCGGTTTTCTTTGGTTCCCCCGTTTGAACACGAGAATCAATCTGCCCTAGCCCGTGCTTAGCTTCCGCATATATCCTGCATAGACCGGAAAAAATGGGTTGCATAGCGGGGCCGGTGCTGAACGCGGGCCATTGCCCGGCTCCGCTGCCGCTGGTCGATCGGGGGGCCGCCAGTGGAGTTCCGCGTACTCGGGCCGCTGGAGGTCGTGGCCAGCGGCAGGCAGCTGCACATGGGCAGCCCCCGGCAGCAGGCCGTCCTGACGGCGCTGCTGCTGGAGGCCAACCGGGTGGTGCCGGTCAACCGCCTGATCGACGCGGTGTGGTGGGGGAACCCGCCGTCGTCGGCGACGGCCAACGTCCGCGGGTACATCGCCGGGCTCCGCCGCGTCCTGCGCAGGACGGGACGTCCGGCGGAGCGCCTGGTCACCCGGGCGCCCGGCTACCAGCTGCGGGTCCAGCCGGGCGAACTCGACCTGTTCCGCTTCGAGGAGCTGTTCGCCCGGGGGGAGGCCGCGCTCCTCGCCGGCCGGGGGCGCCAGGCCGCGCAGGACTTCGAGGCCGCGCTGCGCCTGTGGCGCGGGCGGCCGCTTGAGGCCATGCCGCTGGGCGGGGCGCTGCAGGCCGAGGTGGAGCGGCTCGAGGAGCACCGCCTGCTGCTCATGGAGCGGTACGCCGACACGTGCCTGCTGCTCGGCCGCTCCGACACCCTCGTCCCCGACCTGCGGCGCCTGGCGGCCCGGCACCCGCTCCGCGAAGGACTCTGGGAGCGGCTCATGCTCGTCCTGTACCGCATGGGCCGGCCCGCCGACGCGCTGGAGGCGTACGCGCAGGTGCGCGCCCGCCTCGCCGACGAGCTGGGCATCGATCCCGGGGTGCGGCTGCGGCGGCTGGCGCAGCAGATCCTGAACGCCGACCCCGGACTGGACGGCACCTTCCCGGACGCACCGGCCCCCGACGCGCACGGGCCGCCGGCCGTGCTCGCGCAGGGCGGCACCGAGCCGGAGCCGCCCGGGGCGGACGTGCTGCGCCACCTCCCCATGGACATCGCCGAGTTCACCGGCCGGGACGCCGAACTGCGGCGGCTCGGCGAGCTCGCGGACTCCGCCCACGGCGGCACGGCGCCGATCGCCGTCGTCATCGAGGGGATGGCGGGGGCGGGCAAGACCCGGCTGGCCGTCCGCGCGGCGCACCGCTTCGCGCGCCGCGACCGGTTCGGCGAGATCCAGCTCTTCGCCGACCTGCACGCGACCGATCCGCGGCGCGGCCCCGCCGACCCGGCCGACGTCCTGGAGACCTTCCTGCGGCTCCTGCGGGTCCCCGCCGCGCGCGTCCCGCACGGGACGGAGGGCCGGGCCGCGCTCTTCCGCGCCCGCCTGCACGGGCGCCGGGCACTGCTGGTGCTGGACGACGTCGCCGACGAGGAGCAGGTGCGGCCGCTGCTGCCGGGCGACCCGTCCTGCCTGGCGGTGCTGACGAGCCGGCGCAGGCTCGCGGGGCTGGACGGCGTGCACCGGCTGGACCTGGACGTCCTCGGGCCGCCCGAGTCCGTCCAGCTGCTGCGGCGCGTCGTCGGCGCGGACCGGGCCGACGACGACCCCGGCGCCGCCGCGCGGATCGCCGCGCGCTGCGGCGGGCTGCCGCTCGCGGTCACGCTGGCGGCGCGGCGGCTGCAGACGCGTCCCGCGTGGTCACTGGCGGGGCTCGCCGACCGCCTCGACGACGACCGGCGGCTGCTGGCCGAGCTGAGCCTGCGCGACCGCTCGGTCAGCGCGACGTTCGCACCGTCCTACCTGGCCCTCCCGGACGAGCAGCGCCGCCTGTTCCGGCTGCTCGGCCTGCACCCCGGGACGGCGTTCACGCCCGCCTCCGCGGCCGCGCTCGCGGGAGTCCCGGTGGCGGACGCCGAGAAGGCGCTGGAGGTCCTGCTGGACGAGCACCTCCTCGCGTCCGCGCCGGAGGACCGGTACCGGTTCCACCCGCTGCTGCGCGCCTACGCCCGGCAGGTCGCCGACGCGGAGGAGCCGCCCGCCGAGCGCGCGGCCGCCGAGGACCGCGTCGCCCGCCACCTGCGGGACACCGGGCGGCGGGCCGCCCCGGACCGGCCGCCGCTGTGGCGGCGGACCTGACCCGGTCAGCCCCGCGGACCCGGGACCGGTCCGGGCTGGTCGTTCAGGCTCAGCGCGGTGACGAGGTCGTCGTAGTACGGGTCGGCGCGGTCGACCCGGGCGGCGACCAGGTCGCTCATCACCTCGTCGGTGCCGCCGCCCAGCCGCGCGAGGCGGGCGTCCCGCCAGATCCGCTCCAGCGGGAAGGCGGCCGTGTAACCGCGCGCCCCGAACAGCTGGAGCGCGGTGTCGACGATGGCGCCGGTGGACTCGCCCGCGGTGAGCTTCAGCGCCGCGATCTCGTGCCCGGGCATCCTGCCCTCCCGCTCGGCGATCCCCACCAGGTGCGCGAGGCGGGTCTCCAGGTTCCACAGCTCCGCCCTGGCGCGGGCCAGCCGGTGCCGGACCGACTGCCGGTCCATGACCCGCCGGCCGCCCGTGGTGCGCTGCCGCGTGTAGGCCGCGGCGAGCCGCAGCGCGGTGTCGGCCGCGGTGATCAGCTGGGCGCAGATCCCCAGCCGCTCGAAGTGCAGCAGGTGCGTCGCGTACAGCAGGCCGAGCCCGGCCTTGCCGAGCAGCGCGTCGTCCGGCAGCGTGGCGTCGAACGTCACCTGCCCGGCGTCGCAGGACCGCAGCCCGGCCGTGTCGAAGAACCCGTCGACGGTGACGCCGGGATGGTCCAGCGGCAGCAGGAACAGGCTCAGGTCGCCCGGGTGGGCCGCGTCCTCGGCGCGGGCCAGCACCAGGATGTAGTCGGCGCGGCCCACGTTGGAGATGTAGCGCTTGCAGCCGGTGAGCCGCCAGCCGTCCGGCACCCGCACCGCCGCCGTCCGCAGGTCGCCGAGGCTGGAGCCGCCGTGCGGCTCGGTCGCCCCGAAGCAGCCGACGACCGCGCCGTCGAGGGCGTTCTCCAGCAGCTCCAGCTGGTAGGGCGTCGCGGCGAGCCAGTGCAGCCCGCCGACGAAGATCTCGCTGTGCCCCATCGCCACCAGCGCCAGGCCGCTGCTCTCCCGGCAGATCTCCTGGCACATCGTCACCAGCCGGCGCAGCCCGCCCTCGGCCCCCGGCTCCCAGCGGCGCCGGAACAGCCCCGCCCGGCCGAGCGCGGCCGGGACGGACTTCGGGATGTGCCGCTCCAGCTCCCACCGCGCGAAGTCGCCGGTGAACGCCGCCAGCGCGCCGCGCACCTCGACCTGGAACGCCTCGTCGACGAGGTCCGCGGCGGACGGCGGCGCCGTCGGCGTCATTCGACGCTCTCCAGCCATTCGGGATGCCCGTCGCCGTGGATGGCCTCGTCCATGGCCGCGATCAGCTTGCCGGTGACCGGCCCCTGCTCGCCGGTCCCGATCGTCCGCCCGTCCACGGCGAGGACGGGGACCACGCCGACGGAGGTGCCGGTGAGGAAGCACTCGTCGGCCAGGTAGAGGTCGGTGCGGACCATGGTCTGCTCCTGGACCGGGATGCCCGCCTCGGCCGCCAGCGTGATCATGGAGTCGCGGGTGATGCCGGGCAGCGCGCCGCTGGACGGCGGCGGCGTCATCAGCACCCCGTCCCGGACGGCGAACACGTTGTGCGCCCAGCCGTCCGACACGTGGCCGTCGCCGTTGAGCAGGATCGCCTCGTCGCAGCCGGCGGCGCGCGCCTCGCCCTGCGCGAGCATCGCGTTCAGGTACTGGCCCGTGGCCTTGGCGGCGGGCGGCAGCGACTCGTGCGACATCCGCCGGAAGCTGGAGATCTTGGCGGTGACGCCGTCGCCGGACGGCGGCCCGGTCAGCGGGCCGAAGTCCACCCCCAGGATCGCGGCGCGGAACGGGGTGTCGAACGGGTCGAGCCCCTGCCCGAGGAACACGATGGGCCGCAGGTAGCAGCTCTCGAACTCGTTGTCGATGACGACGTCGCGGCAGGCGCGGGCCAGGTCGCCCTGCGGGTAGGGGAGCTCGACCCCGTAGATCGCGGCCGACGACGCGAGCCGCCGCAGGTGGTCGGCGAGCCGGAAGATGATCCGGCCGCGGTCGGTCGCGTGGCAGCGGATTCCCTCGAAGAAACCGATGCCGTAGTGCAGTCCGAGCGTGCTGACGTGGACGGTGGCGTCGTCCCAGGGGACCAGTTCGCCATCGAGCCAAACCGATTTGAGAGGCATCGAGCGCTTCCTCCAGAAAGGGTGGTCGGTTGTTCGTGCGCGGGGGAGCGGCCGGCGGGCGGTCAGGCGAGTTCGGCGACGGTCCGGCGGCCGAGGGCGTCCGACCCGTACAGGTCGCGGCAGTGCGCGCGCCGCACCTTGCCGGACGTGGTGCGCGGGATCGTCCCCCGCCGCACGATGCGGACGAACGTCAGCCGCGTGCGCAGCGTCCGGGAGACCTCCGCCCGGATCAGCCGGGCCAGCGCCAGCGCCTCGTCCGGGGAGCCGGCGGTCGCGCGGTCGGCCTCGGCGTACATCGCGAACCGGTCGCGCGCGCCGGGCGCGCGGAACGCCGCGCAGCCGCGCAGCCGGTCTCCGCCGGCCGCGTGCGCGATCATCTCGACGTCCTCGGCGAAGACGTTCCGCCCCCCGGTCGTGATGATCTCGGCGCGCCGGCCGAGCACGTACAGGTCGCCGTCGTGCACGAACCCCGAGTCGCCCGTGTCGTGCCATTCGCCCTCGCGCGGCGTGAAGCCCGTCCCCGTCTGGTATCCGGAGAAGAGCGACTCCCCGGCGATGTGGATGGGCGCGCCCTCCGAGGCCGCGCCGTCCGTGTCGCCCGTGTCCGGCGCGATGCGGACCCGCATGCCCGCCATCGGCGGGCCGAGCGAGGTGTGCCCGCCCGGTCCGCGGACGGGACCGCGGCCCGGCGGGATGCAGGTGGTGCCCACCACGCCCTCCGCCAGGCCGTAGCTCGGGCTCAGCGCCTCCCAGGCGAAGCCGAGCGGGCCGGCGGTCTCGTGGAACTCGACGAGCGTCTGCCAGAGGACGCGCTCCCCGCCGGCGACGGCGACGCGCATCCGGGAGAGGTCGAGCCCCTCCTCGTACGGCACGGAGGCGGCCAGCCGGTAGGCGAAGTCGGGCGCCGCGGTGATGGTGGCGCGCTGCTCGGAGAGCGTCGTCAGCCAGCTCGCCGGCCGTCCGGCGAACACCGTCGGCGAGGAGAGCGATATGTCGACGCGGCTGCCGAGGCCGGTGAGGAACATCGCCACCAGGCCCATGTCGTGGTAGAGCGGCAGCCACGACACCACCCGGTCGTGCTCGGGCTCCAGCCCCATGGCGGCGGCGATGACGGCGAGGTGCCCGGCGAGCGCGTCCCGGCCGATCACGACGCCCTTCGGCGCGCCGATGCTGCCCGAGGTGAACTGCACGAGGGCGTTCTCGGGGATCGCGGCATCGGGCGGCGGGCGCCGCTCGTCACCGGGCGCCGCGAGCGCCCTGCCGTCGAGGACGACGCCGCCCGGCGGAAGCGGCACGGCCGCGCCCGACTCCGCGCCGGGCTCCGCGCCGACCAGGAAGCGGCAGCCGAGCGAGGCGATGATCCGGCCGAACGTCGACGCGTACAGTTCGAGGCCGCGCTGCGGCGCCGGCGGGAGCGACACCACCGTGCCGCCCGCCATCCACGTGCCCAGCACCGCGGTGACGGATTCGAGGTCGTTCGTCACGACCATGGCGACCGGGTCGCCGGGCATCATGCCGGCGTCGCGCAGCCGGTGCGCCGCGGTGCCCGCGCGGGCGGCGAGCTCGGCGAAGCTCAGCCGGGCGCTGGAGTGCCGCCCGATGAAGGTCAGCCCCTGGCCGGTCGTCCCGAACGGGCGGACGATCTCTTCGAGCGAGGCGTGCCCGTGCGGGTGGGGCGAGCCGCTCAGCGGGGCGTCGCCGCCGGAGTCCGGCGGCAGCACGGCCGCGAGGGGGTCGGTCGTCATGAGGGCGCCTTCCCCGGACCCGCCTGTCCGGCCGGGGCGTGGGCTGCGGACCGCTCGGCCTGCAGGCCCTCCAGCTCCTCCATCGCCTTCTCATCGGCGACCATGGCCCGGTCCAGGATCGTCTGGACGCCGGGATCGGTGCGCGCGCGGCGTTCGAGCTCGTCGTTGATGTACGCCACGTGCCACTGCTCGTCCTTGAGGATGCCGCGCAGCGTCCGGCGGATGGGCGCCGCGATGTCCTGGACGTCGAGGTGCTCCTCGTACTGGGCCACGCCGCGGCGCTCGGACACCAGGGTCAGCGCGAGCATCTCGTCGAGCGTGCGCGGAATCCCGAAATGGCCGGCCAGCATCGTCTGGTAGGGCTCGTCCACCTCCATGATCTGCCCGCCGAGGTCGGTGATCGCCTTGGTCCACAGCCAGGCGTGCACCGCCTCGTCGCGCAGGTGGCGGCTCAGGTCGCGCTGCAGCTCCAGGCCGTCCGCCAGCCGGCCCAGCCGCATGATGGCGCCGGCCCCGTGGACCTCGGCCGCACGGTACTGGTTGAGCAGCCAGATGGGTTCGAGCTCGTCCTCCGGTGCCATCGTCTGCGCGTTCACCGGGCTTCTGGGGCGGTTGCCCCGTCCTCTAACGCGGAGAGGAAGCTCCTCGATGCGGTCATGTTCTGTCGGTCCCTTCAATTGGCAGAGTGTGCGTGTCTCGTTACGATCTGTATCCGTCGCCTGCGCAGGAGGCGGTGCCACTGGAGCATTGCGGGCACGCTTCGTTCGTGTGGAACCCGGCTGTCGAGCGGCACTCCTAGTGGACGCCGTGCCGCATCAGGGCCGAAGACGACCACCCGCCTGGCCTCCGGCTTCGACGTGGGACGCACGGTGGCAGCGCGGGGGAGGACGTCAGGCGTGGCTCTCCTCCTGGGCCGCCAGCAGGCGGGACGCCACGCTCTGGACCGTTTCGAAGTCCTTGACCGAGGTGGCGTCCAGCATGGTGCCGGTCTCGCGGTGCAGCATCGCCAGCAGCTCGGCCGCGTCCAGCGAGTCCAGGCCGAGGTCGTCGGCGAGCCGGGTGTCCGCGGAAATATCGCGCGCGGGAATACCACGAGTCCTGCCGATGATCTTCGAGATTAATTCTACGGCTTCTTTTTCATGCACGTACTTTTCGTCCCTTCAAGAGTTCGGCAATTGGAAAAGATGGCATGCGGCGGCGCGGCCGGTCAAGGCGGAACGGCGGCCGGCGCCGGACGCGTCGGTGAACGTTATTGTGAAGGGGATTCGCGGCGTCGCGTGCGGCGAATTGGCGGCCGGGCGACCCGATCTTTCTAGCGCTTCGCTTTGTGGTTCTCAATGGTGGGGCGCGGTGCGCGCCGCGGCGGGGCGGGCGGCATCGCGCGGCCGGGGCCGGCGGCGCGGCCCCGGTGGGCGGCGGGCCGCGGGACGTCGGCCGGAGGGTGCGCAGGGCGTCGAAGCCGCGTGTGCGCGAGTGTCTTTAAAACCCATCCGCACCGCGCCGGAACGTGCCCCGGACGGCAGGGCGCCGGCGTCGGCCGAACGGGCGGGTTGGCCTGATGCGGCCACGGGTCCGCAAGCGTGGCGCCGCTGGAACCCGCCCGCCGCTTGACGCCGCTCGCCGCCGAGGGTGCCGTTGCCGCCAGGGCGGGCAAATTGCGAAGATTGTTCGGATTGCCTGGCGGTGGCGGCCGCCGGCACCGGTCGTGCGGCGGGGTGTCCTCGGTGAGATGGCCTCGTGTACCAGGTGGAGCGTGCCATGTCATGGCAGGCCAACGGCCGCCGTTCCGGTGGACATGGGCGGGCGGACTACGC
>NZ_SMKY01000155.1 GCF_004349235.1 Actinomadura darangshiensis
CTTCGGGGCCGGGGCGCCACTCGGGCAGTTGCACCACTCCGGGCTCCAGCAACTCCAGCCCGTCGAAGAAGCGGGTGACCTCGGCGTGGGTACGGGGCGTGGCCTGTTCCTGCTGGGGCGCCCGCTCGTTGTAGCGCCGCATCGACTCGGCCACCTGCTCCGCCCCGATGTCGCTCGCGGGGTGCGAGATCACCAGGTGGCTGCCCGGCGCCAGCGCGTCCAGCAGCCGGGTGACGATCCCGTGCGGGTCGTCGGCGTCCGCGATGTACTGCAGGACCGCCACCAGCATCAGCCCGACGGGCCGGCTCAGGTCCAGGGTCGCCGCGGCCTGGTCCAAGATGGTCTGCACATCGCGCAGATCGGCGTCCAGGTAGCCGGTGGCGCCCTCCGGCGTGCTGGACAGCAGCGCGCGGGCGTGGACGAGCACGACGGGATCGTTGTCGACGTAGACGATGCGGGACGCGGGGGCGACCCGCTGCGCCACCTCGTGGGTGTTGTCGGCGGCCGGGATTCCGGTGCCGATGTCGAGGAACTGGCCGATCCCCACGTCGGCCGTCAGGTGGTGCACCGCCCGCCCCAAGAACGCCCGGTTGGCTTGGACCGCGAGCAGGATGTCGGGGTTGGCGGCGGCGGCCTGCTCGGCGGCCTCGCGGTCGGCGGCGTAGTTGTCCTTGCCGCCGAGCCACGCGTCGTAGACCCGCGCCGGATGCGCCACCGAGGAATCGATCTCCGCCGAAGTGCCGGCGGTTCGGTCGTCAGCCACCGTGTGCTCCCTCATCTAGGGGCGACAGCCTAGCGGTCAGACGCTGCGGACCACCGAGACGACGATCCCCAGCACGACGGCCTCGTCACCGTCGATGACCTCGTAGTCGGGGTTGCGCGGTTCGAGCCGGACGTGGCCGTCGCGGCGCCGGTACACCTTCACGGTGGCCTCGCCGTCGATCATGGCGGCCACGATCTGGCCGGAGTGGGCCTCCTGCTGCTGGCGGACCACGACGATGTCGCCGTCGCAGATCGCGGCGTCGACCATCGAGTCGCCGCGCACGCGCAGGGCGAAGACGGTGCCGCGGCCGGTGAGCTCGCGGGGCAGCATCAGCGTCTCGTCCAGGTGCTCCTCGGCCGAGATGGGAGTGCCGGCGGCGATGTGCCCCACCACGGGCACGGTCACCGGACCGCCGGAGGAGTCCCGCGGCGGCTCCTGCCGCAGGAACACCCGCGCGTCGATCGGCCGCGACAGCGCGCTGCCGCGCCGCAGGAACCCCTTGTCCTCAAGGCTCGCCAGGTGGCGTGACACCGACGACGACGACCGCAGGCCGACGGCGTCGCCGATCTGGCGCGTGCTCGGCGCGTAGCCGTACCTGACCACCCAGTCCTGGATCATGGCCAGGATCCGCTGCTGGCGCGGAGGGAGAGCGGAGGCGTCCAGGTCCCCGAACACATCAAGATCACTGTTGGCGGTCACCATGGAAGTGTAGGTGGTGCCGAGGCGAGTCGGCCGGCAAAGGCGGTGGCAGGAGCCCTACGCGTCGCGAGAACCTGGGCTCAGCAGAAGACGGCACCGGCGAGGGTGTACAGCCTTTCACCGGGCGGTGTCCGCTTTCCGAGGTCGACCGACAGTGTCAACTGGCGCCCGTCGTCCGAGCGGAGCGCGTAGGTCGTGTAGCCGATGAGCTGGCCACTGTGCCCGCGCACGTGGACACCGCAGGGCAACGTGTATTCCTGGAGCCCGAGCCCGTACCGGAACTCTGCGTTGGCCGGTACCGTCCGGCGCATCTCGGCCAGGGCCCGCGCTGACAGGAGCCGCCCGCCCAGCAGCCCGTCGAAGAACCGGTCGAGGTCCCGGGTGGTCGAGATCATTTCGCCCGCCGCCCAGTCCAGGGACGGGTTCATCCGGGTGGCGTCCACCCTGCGGCCGCCGGGAAGCCACGCGTACTCGTTCGCGTGCGGCCGCGGCAGGCCGGGCCGGTTCCCCGGCAGGCTCGTCTGCTTCAGCCGGAGCGGGCGCAGGATCCTCTTGCGGACCTCATCGCCGTACCTGTGCCCGGTCAGGCGCTCGATCAGCAGCCCCGCCACCACGTAGTTGGTATTGGAGTACCGCCATTTCGTCTCCGGGGGATATCCGGCGGGCTTGCTGAAGGCCACCTTGAGCAACTGTTCCGGCCGGTAGCCGCGGAAGCGCTCGTCCCCTCGCCACCGGTTGGTGGAGTATCCCGGGTCGCTCATGTAGTCGCGGTAAAGGCTCGTGTGCTGAAGGACGTCCCGTACCGTCACGGGCCCGCTGGGCACCAGGTTCGGCAGGTAGCGAGCGACCGGTTCGTCCAGACGCAGCTTTCCCTCGTCCGCGAGCTGCAGGAGGACGACCGCCACGAAGGTCTTGGTGATGCTCCCGATCCGGAAGTAGCCGTCGGCCCTAGCGGGCCGCCCCGACTCCAGATCCGCGACCCCGGCCGAGCCCGCCCACGTCCCGGCGCTCGTCCGCACACGCACCAGCGCCGCCGTGGCCTCTTCGCGGGCGACGAGATCGTCCAGTTGCTGCTGGACCTGGCCCCACTGCCCGCCTTGCTTCTGGGCGACCGGACGAGCCGCCGTCTGCTCGGGCTCGGCCAGCCCGCAGCCGGCGAGGGCGACGGCGGCGACGGCCAGCGCGGCGCCCGTCTTCTTGAGAAAGATCATGAAGATCACGCTACGAAGCCGTGGTCTCCGCGCCCATGAGGCCGCCCGCCCGACCCGCCTGCGGAAAACCACACCTCCGGCCGTCTACTCGCCATCCGTTCTCCTGGTATCTCCTTGGGATACTCTTTGTGGTGCCTGAGATATTACGAGCCGGTGTTGTTGTCAGAGGAACCGTGGGGAGCGATGATCAGGACGGTCTTCTCCACCGCCGAGATCCCGCCCGAGCGGCGGCTGGCCGCCTTCGACCGGTTCCAGGCCGCCGGCTCGCACGCGATGCGGGTGCTGAGCGACGAGCCCCGGGACTTCCAGGCCACGGCGCGGGCGCTGGACCTGGAACTCGCGGACGTGGTCGAACTGACCTGCTCGTCGGCCGAGGTGCGGAGGACGCCGCAGCTCATCCGCGCCCACGACCCCGGACTGTATTCGGTCGTGTTCCCGCTGCGGGGCGGCATCGTCGTCGCCCAGTCCGGCCGCCAGGCCGTGCTGGGCCACCGCGATCTCGCGCTGTACGAGAGCAGGTACCCGCTGCGGGTGCGGATCACGGCCGAGAACGGGGCGGCGACGCTGGTCCGCGCCCAGGTGCCCCGCGCCCTGGTGCCGTGGCCGTCCCCGCAGATCGACCGCATCCTCGCGACGACGCTCTCCGGAACGTCGGGGGTGGGGGCGCTGCTCGTCGACTTCCTGGTCCGGGTGACCGCTGAGTTCGGCGCCTACCGCCAGGCCGACCTCCCCCGGCTGGGACGGGTGGCCGTCGACCTCCTGAACGGGGTGATCGCGCACCATCTGCAGGCCGGCCCATGGGACGACGCCCATCCGTATGGTCTGCTCCCGCGCATCCAGGACCATGTGCGACGGCACCTGCACGACCCGCGGCTGTCACCGCGCTCGATCGCCGCCGCCCACCACATCTCGGTCAGCCACCTGCACCGGCTGTTCCAGTCGCACGACATGCCGGTGACGGCGTGGATCCGCCGGCTGCGCCTCGAACACGCACGCCTTGATCTCGGCGACCCGGCGCTGCGCCCGCTGCCCGTGCACCGGATCGCGGCCCTCTGGGGTTTCAAGGACCACGCCACCTTCACGCGTGCTTTCCGTGCCGCCTACGGCATCGCCCCGAGCGATTACCGCCATCGCGTCCGCACCTCCGCGCCGAGCCCGGCCGCGGGTGCTTCGAGGGGCCGCACGACCTAGGGCGGCCCACCGAGGGCTGATGGTCCGGACGGCGCATCGGCCGCGCAGGTGCGGCGGATGCGCCGTCCGAAGACCGCGTCACGCCTGGACGGGAGCCTCCAGGTACTGCTCTGGGATGGTCGAGTCCGGTGTCTCGTTGGCCCAGAAGCTCGTCACCAGCCACCAGCGCCCGTCCTTGTGGACGAGTTGGAAGCTGTTGATCCCGCGGCCGAACGGCTCGCCGTCGTGGGTCCGCCGCGCCTCGTAGGTGCTCCAGACGTGCGCCACCGCGCCGAACCGCTCCGTCCGCCGGGCGATCTCTACCTCGTGGAAGGCTTCCACCTGCATGGTGGGACGGATGTCGGTGATCCACTCGTCGATGTCCATCACCCGCACACCGCCGTCGCCGTGCAGCCGCCGGCCGGTCGGGATCAGGCGCGCACCGGGCAGCAGCAGTGCCCGGAGGCGGTCGAAGTCACGGTCCCCGGCGGGGCCGGAAATCGATTCGTAGAGGGCGTTCAGAAGTGCGTCCACCGATGCCGTGTCGGCACTTGTCCTGTCGTTTATCTCAGTCATGAAAGACATCCTCGGTGCATGAATCGGATGGGGGTGGTCCAGAACAGACGTGACCAGCACGATCGTGCCGCAACAAGGTGCTGCAAGTGCGGAGGTGAATCGGATCGTGCACGGACCATCAAGCGATGTCGACGCAACATCAAGCGGATCAATTCCTACCGCCAGGGGTCGAGCGCGTGCTTGCCCTGGGTCTGACCCGCTTCGAGCTCCCGTAGCACCGCCGGTCCCTCGGCCAAGGGGTGGACGTGCGGGGAGCCGGGCGGGTACACGCCCGTGGAGATCAGTTCCTCGATCTCCGTGAGCAGGCTCTGGTAGATCAGCGGGGCCGAGGTCGCCAGCGCGCCGATGTGCAGGCCCCTGATCTGCGCGTGATGGCGGAAGACCAGGTCGTGGGTGCTCAGTTCGGCCTCGCCGGAGGCCGCGCCGAACACGACGACCCGTCCGGTGAAGGGTTTGGCGACCGACAGGCTGACCGGGAGGGTGGCCCGCCCCACCGATTCCAGGACGAGGTCGACGCCGCCCGTCAGGCGCATGATCTCCTCGGCCAGGCCGGGGCGGCGGCTCTCCAGGATTTCGTCGGCACCGAGCGCGCGGACGGTCTCGTGCTTGGCCTGGGACGCCGTGGCGATGACGCGCGCACCGTAGTGCCGGGCCAGGCGCACGGCGGCCTGCCCGACCCCGCCGGCGGCGGCGTGGATCAGCACCACGTCACCGGCCTTGACCTCGCCCAGCGGAACCAGCGCGGCCAGTGCGGTCGCCCAGTTCAGCACCATGCCGAGGGCCTGGGCGTCCGCCCACCCGGCCGGGATGGGAAGCAGCCCGGCGGCCGGCATCGTCATGTACTGCGCGAAGGCGCCCAGCCCGGTCCCCACCACGTGGGCGCCGGCCGGAAGCGCGTTCTCGGTCTCGGGCCCGGCGGCCACGATCTCCCCGGCCGCTTCGAAGCCCGCCACGTAGGGGGCCCGCGGCCCTCCTCCGTAGGTTCCGCGCGTCTGCATGACGTCCGCGAAGTTGATCCCGGCGGCGCCCACCCGGATCAGGTACTCGCCCGGGCCCGGCGCGGGCCGGCGATGGCCGGTCGCGACGGTCATATCGGCCGGGCCGCGGCGGGTCTCCTGGATGAGGGCCCGCATGGTCTGCTCGTTCTGGTCGCTGGTCTCCATGGACGGGAACCTAGAAGGTTCACGCCGGCGTCAAGGTCAACCAGCGGTCATCGACGAGTTCCGGCGAGCCTCGCGGAGGTAGGCGTCGAGCGCCGCCTGCCGGGCGTTGAGCTCGGCGATGCGCGCGGCGAGCCGGTCACGGTACCCCTCCACGAGGTCGAGGTAGTCCGCGCGGGGCGTCCCCGTGCCGGCGTCGTCCTGCTCGACGAGGCGGGGGAGGGCCTCCCTGATCAGCCGCACCGGCAGGCCCGAGCCCAGCAGGGAGCGGATGACGACGACCCGGTCGATGGTGGAGCGGCAGTAGTCCCGGTACCCGTTGCCGCAGCGCCCGGGGACGATCAGCCCTTCGTCCTCGTAGAAGCGCAACGACCGGGCGCTCACGCCGCTGATCCTCGCGGCCGCACTGATCCTCACGGTAAAAGAATGCCACGGGGGATTGCTAGTATCTCAACTGACTTCAACTGTAATCTCACCCACTGTCCAGTGGCGGATGGAACGCCTCGACGGGAGCCTGTCATGACCACCGCACTGATCATCGGAGACGTCCAGCGAGGCATCACCGACGGCTACCCGTTCGCCGCGGAGGTCGTCCCGCCGCTCACCGCACTGCTTCCGCGCGCTCGCGCGGCCGGTGCCCTCGTCGTGTTCGTGCACTTCGGCTTCCGTCCCAACGGTGCGGACCTGCCGCCGGGCAACGCGCTGCTCAGGTCGTTCTTCGACGCCGGGGACGCCTTCCACGAGGGATCGGCCGGAACGGAGCTCGCTCTGCCGGTCGCCGACGAGGACGTCGTCGTGCTGAAGCGCCGCGCCAGCGCGTTCGCCGGCACGGACCTCGACCTCGTGCTCCGCGCGGCCGGCGTCGACAGGCTCGCGGTCGCCGGGGTCGCCACCGGCGCGATGGTCGCCGCGACGTGCTACGACGCGGCGGACCGCGGCTACGAGGTGACCGTCCTGCGGGACGGCTGCGCCGACGGCGACTCCGCGATCCACGACTTCTTCACGGACGCCGTGTTCCCCAGCCGCGGGTTCGAGGTCGTCACCTGCGCCGGCTGGCCGGAAGGACGGCAAGGGTGAACGCCGCGCTGAGCGACCGACTCCGGGGAGGGGGCCGGGTCACACCGTCCCGGGCGGGAGCGCCACCGGCATCTCGATGTTCGCCTTGCTGACCGAGGCGCTGCTCGCCAGGACCTTCAGCACGTCGTGCCGCACACGCTCGCACCGCCTGCGCGTGGCCTCGTGGGCGCCGTCCGCGTCCCGGGCGCGCAGGCAATCGACGATGGCCTCCAGCTCCCCGGGCGGGCTCGCGATGGCGGGAGCGATCAGCGAGGCCATGCGCAGGACGCGCTCCAGCTCGTCGACCACGTCGACGATCGCCTCGCTGAGGCGGTTGTTGCCGCTGAAGTTGGCGATGATGGCCTCGAACTCGATGCCCGCCCGCAGCGACTCCTCGCCCTCCACTTCGCCCGCCGCGAGCGCGAAGGGCACCCTGGACAGCACGCCGAGCCGTTCGAGCGCCGGTGCCTCGACGCCGCGGCGCGCGGCAGCGGCGGCGGCCTCACCGGACAGCAGCGTCCGCAGGGCGCAGAGATCGTCGGTGTCCTGGAGCGTGATCGGGCTGACGACGTAGCCCGCCCGCGGCAGCGCGGTCACGAGCCCGTCGCGCCGCAGCCGCGCGAGCGCCTCGCGCACCGGGGTCTTGCTGATGTGCCACTGCTGCGCGAGGGCCGATTCGGTGAAGCCGCTGCCGGGCGGCAGCGTCAGGTCGATGATCTGGCGCCTGATGGCCCGGTACGCCTGGCCGGTGCGGTCGAGGCCGGGGTCCTCCCGGCCGACGAGCAGCAGTGCGGGGATGCGAGGCGTACCCGTGATCACGGTATGGATGTCGCGCACATCGTCAGCGTATCTTCAATCATAAAATTGATATCTCTGCCCGGCGGCCTCGCGCGGGCCGCGGAGTCAGCCGCGGATGTAGCCGATGACCAGCTCGGCGAGCTCGTCCACCATGCGGTCGTGGGGGATGGGCGGCCGGTCCAGGACGTACTTGATGGACAGCATCCCGACGGTCTCGGTGATGATCCACAGGGTCGCGTCGATGTCGAGGTCGTCGCGGAACTCGGCGCGGTTGACCAGCAGGTAGACGCGGACCAGGTCGGTCAGCCGCCGCTGCAGCGCCGCGAGCTTGTCGAACGGGCCGAGCCGCGGGACCTGCTCGACGATGATGCGCAGCAGGTCGGCGTCCTCCTCGAACAGCCGGATCTGGGCGTCCAGCAGCGCGCGCCCGGCGGCCTCCCACGGCTGCCGCATCGTGGCCTCGATCTCGGCGCCGAGCCGGTCGGCGAGGTGGTCGGCGAAGCGGTCCAGGACGGCGATGACGATCGCGTCCTTGTTCGGGAAGTACTGGTACAGCGACCCGTTGCTGATCCCGGCGGCCTTGGCGATCCGGTTGGTGGACGCGCCGTCGTACCCGCGCTCGGACAGAACGCGAGTGGCGGCCTCCAGGATGCGTTCGACCATGCGGCGCGACCGGTCCTGGGACGGGGTCCTGCGCGGCGAAAGCCCAGGTGAGGAGGCCATCGGCGGGCCCTCCGTAAACGCGACTTGTAAGCGACTGCTTATTCGCGTTTAGCTTACCTCAGTCGTCGTTTCAGGAGGTATCGCACATGACGGTGACCGAGGGGACGCCCGCGACCCGCCCGGCCGGCCAGGAGCGCCGCGACGAGCCCGTCCCGTTCGGACCCGGCTCGCTGCTCTGGGACCAGATGGGGCTCTACACGTCCGCGATCGCGGGCAACAGCGTGTTCATCCTCCAGGTGATGCACCCGGCGATCGGCACCGTGGTCGACCGGCTGTCGAGCTTCCGCACCGACCCGCTCGGACGCGCGGCCCGCAGCTTCGCCTCCGTGCAGACCTGGGTCTACGGCGGGCAGACCGCCATCGACGAGGGCAAGCGGCTGCGCGAGATGCACAAGCCGCTCAGCGCGGTCGACGAGGAGGGCAGGCGCCACCACGCGCTGTCCGCCGAACCGTGGGCGTGGGTGCATCTCACCGGCTTCTACGCCGCCGTCACGGCGGCCAAGTACTTCGCCCCCGCGCCGATGACCGAGGA
Source organism: Actinomadura darangshiensis (assembly GCF_004349235.1). Classification (GTDB taxonomy): domain Bacteria; phylum Actinomycetota; class Actinomycetes; order Streptosporangiales; family Streptosporangiaceae; genus Spirillospora; species Spirillospora darangshiensis. The sequence goes on from NZ_SMKY01000155.1 coordinate 8,689, forward strand.
GGAGGAACAGCAGATCTTCGACGAGTTCCTCCAGCTCGGCCGGATCCTGCGCGTCCCCGAGCGGATGCTGCCGGCGAGCATCCCCGACTACTGGGCCTACTTCGACGACATGGTGGCCGGCACCCTCGTCCCGCACAAGGTGGCGCACGAGGTGCTCGCCCAGATGGGCCGGGTCCCGCCGAACGTGCCGAAGCCGCTGCGGCCGGCGGTCGCCCCGCTGAGCGCCGCGGGCGGACGGATCGGACGGCTGATCACGGTCGGCACCCTGCCGGAGGCGGCCCGCGAGAAGCTCGGCCTGTCGTGGAGCGCGGCGGACGAGCGGCGGCTGCGGCTGGCCGCGCAGGTCATCGGGCGGAGCACGCCGCTGCTGCCCGAACGCGTCCGGTACATGCCGATCGCCTACCGCGCCCGGCAGGCGGCCCGCGCCCAGGAGCGGCTGGAGCGCGCCCTCGCCCACCGGCCCATGTGAACCGCGACCGCCAGGAGGTTTCCCCATGACCGCACCCGCCGTGGACCCGCTGGCGGCGCTGGCCGCCGCCACCCCGTCGAAGACCGCGCTCATCGAGGACGACGCACGCCTGACGTACGCCGAGTTCAACGCGCTGGTGAACCGGTACGCCAACCTGCTCGTCGACCACGGCGTCCGAGCGGGCACCAAGGTCGTCTGGTGCGGCCGCAACAGCACCGCGGTCGTCGCGCTGATCGCGGCCCTGCGCAAGTGCGGGGCCGTCGGGGTGCCGCTGAACTACCGCCTGAGCCAGGAGGAGACGACCTACGTCGTCGAGAACGCCGACGCCGCCCTGGTGATGTTCGACGCCGAGCAGGCGGCGCAACTGGAGGCGGCGTCCCGGCAGGCCGGGGAGGTCCGCTCCTGGCTCGCCTGGGGTGGATCGGTGCCGGAGTGGGCCTCCTCGCTCGACGCCCTGGCCGCGAAGAGCCCCGAGACCGAACCGGTGCCCCTCGGCGCCGACCCGGCGGCCGGCACCTCGATGTTCTACACGTCGGGGACGACCGGCAAGCCGAAGGGCGTCGTGCGGGGCGAGCCCGACCCGGCCCTCGTCCTCGGGCTGGTCGGCGAGATCGGCTTCGAGCCCGGCGACGTCTACCTCACGACCGGCCCGCTCTACCACTCCGGGCCGATGAGCTTCATGCTCATCGTCCAGCTCATGGGCGGAACCGTGGTCGTCATGCGCGACTTCGACCCGGAACGCTGGCTGGACCTCGTCGAACGGCACCGGGTGACCGCCACGTTCTCCGCGCCGACGCCGATCCGCCGGGTGGTGGACCTGCCGGACGGGACGATCCGCGCCCGGGACCTGTCCTCGCTGCGCCGGCTGATCGCCAATGCCGCGCCGTGGCCGTTCGAGCTCAAGCGCCGCTACATCGACAAGATCGGCGAGGGCTCGCTGTTCGAGGTGTACGGCTCCACCGAGCTCGGCGTGGACACGATCCTGCGTCCCGAGGACCAGCTCCGCAAGCCCGGCAGCTGCGGCCGGGCCGCTCCGGGCGTCGAGATCGCGCTGTTCGACGCGGAGGGCCGCCCCGTCGAGGAGCCGCACGTGCCCGGCGACCTGTACGTGCGCGGCGCCGCCGTCTTCAACGACTACTACAAGGCCGAGGGCAAGTTCCGGGACGCCGGCCGGGGCGAGTGGCTGACGGTCGGCGACATCGCCTACCGCGACGAGGAGGGCTTCTACTACATCTGCGACCGCCGCACCGACATGATCATCTCGGGCGGGGTGAACATCTACCCGGCCGAGATCGAGGCGGTTCTGACCGCGCACCCGGCGGTGGCGGACGCGGCCGTGTTCGGCGTCCCATCGGACGAATGGGGAGAATCCGTGCACGCCGCCATCGTCGTGGCGCCCGGCGGCGCCGTCACGGACGAGCAGCTGCGCGGCTTCTGCCGGGAGCACCTGGCCGCCTACAAGACGCCCCGGGGCTTCGACCGGATCGCGGAGATCCCCCGCAACCCGTCCGGCAAGACGCTCAAGCGGCGGCTGCGCGACCCGTACTGGGAATCCCGCGACTCCAGGCTCAGCTGACCCGGGGCGTCAGATGTTCGGGCCGTAGCCGGTGCACTGCGGCCTGAACCCCGGCTCGCCGGGGCCGAGCGCGTTGAGGACGATCTGCGCGACCGGCCCGTCGAACCAGAGCCCGGAGTGGCCTACCGGATCGTCCGGGCACAGGTCCTGAAGCAGGATGTTGACGGAATCGCCGCCGTGCAGGAACGAGTTCGCCAGCGGGGTGACCGTGGTGTCATGCGTCGTCGCGATCGTCAGGTAGCGGACGCCGGGAACCGTGTCCCCGTCGGCGAACAGCGCGTTCTGGAAGTCGGAGCCGTCCTCCTGCTGCGTGTACGCGGGCGCACCGACGAAGCGGTAGGCGTCGTTGACCAGCCCGAGCACCTTCAGCGACCGCGCGAGGTCGACCAGGCCGCCCATGGTGGTGCCGTGGTTGGTCGGCGCGAGCCCGACCATGGTGCGCACCTTGGCGGCACCGCCGAGGCGCTTGATGTAGTAGTTCGGCATCATCCCGCCCTGGGAGTTGCCGATCACGTCGACCCTGCCGGCTCCGGTGGCGGCCAGGACCTTGTCGACGAACGCGCTCATGGTGCGCGCCGACTCCGCGACGTCGCCGAGCCCGTAGACGTGCCCGAGGCTGGAGGGCGTCTCGCCGTAGTTGAACGCGTATACGCAGTATCCGGCGTTGGCCAGGAGCGGCGCGAGCCTGGCCCCGGAGAAGCCGAGGTTGGACGTCGTGCCGTGCACGAGCACCACCGGCACGGGATGCTCGCCGGACGGTGCGCAGGACCAGACGTTGGCCCCGGCGACCGCGTCCGGGCTGAAGAGGTAGTTCCCGACGGCCGTTCCGAGGTCGCCGACGGGATACGCCGTCTCCGCCCGCGCCGGCACCGCCGCCGCGGCCCCCGCACATACCGCCATCGTCGCCGCGGCGACGCCCCGCCAGAACCGGTGTCCTCTCATACAAACAACGATATCTATTTAACCTCGCCCCGACCATGACCGCACTGACAACAAACCCGCCCCACCCTCGTACCTGACGACGAAGAACCCCATCACCTAGGTTCGTTGCAGGATCGGCGCGGGGCGGAAGCCCTTGGTTGCGAGCCAGATGCCCAGGGACGCCTCCCAGACGATCTCCGGCGCCGTGAACAGGAAGTTCACCGGGGACTGCTGCTCGTAGGCGCCGAACAGGACGGCGGTCGCGGTGGCGCAGGCGATGGGGCCTCCGATGAGCCCGATGAGCGCCATGGGGCGCGGCACCAGGCCCGACCGGTACATCAGGTAGCCCAGCAGCAGCCCGTTGCCGAAGCCCGCGCAGAAGGCGGGGCCGAGGAGGAACGTCTGATCCTTCAACGCCACCAGTGAACGGCCGATCAGAGCGGCGTCGGCGCCGCCCCCGCCGGCCAGGTCCTGCCGCAACGCCACGACGGCGAGCACGCTGACGACCCCGATCACGATGAGGGTCGATTCGAGGATTCGCAAGCCGACGTAACCGAGGGAGACGCTCTCGCTCTGCCGTTTCAGGATCGGGAACAGCACGACCGCGGTGGCGATGTTCGCGACGGCGGTCAGAATCTCAAGGAGGGCTCCGATCCGCACCTGCGTGTCCGCGCCCGCTCCCAGGATGTAGTTCGCGTCGTTGAGGACCGGGTCGTACAGCAGCACAGCCGGGATCGAGAAGACGAACGTGAGGATGAACCAGACACCGGCGATCCTCGCGGTCCGCTGAACGGCGTCCACCGAGCCTTCCGGCGTCCGAGATCGGATCGTGTTCACGTGACTCCCAAGACTTGGACGGGCCACGGCCCGATTGCCGGGACAGTCGTAGGGAACCACGTCGAACGGGCGCTGTCCCCACCCTCCGGTGGCCGGTTCAAGCCGCGCATCGGTCGTAGGAGGCGGGGGTAGGCGACGCCGGGCCGGTGCGGTGAAAGGATGATCAGCATGGGACAAGTCGTGGTGACCGCGGAGAGAACGCTAGAAGCAAGCCCGGACCAGGTGCTCGGGGCCCTCAGCGACTACACGGGGATGCGGTCCCGCATGCTGACGGAGCATTTCAGCGAGTACGAAGTGCGGGAAGGCGGCCAGGGCGAGGGCACGGTGGTGCACTGGAAGCTGGCGGCGACGAGCAAGCGGGTCCGCGACTGCCTCTTCACCGTGAGCACCCCCGCCGCCGACCGCCTGGTCGAGCAGGATGCCAACTCCTCGATGGTCACCACCTGGACGGTCACCCCGGCGACCGAGGGCGCGCGCGTCCACGTCACCACCACCTGGGACGGAGCAGGCGGCATCGGGGGCTTCTTCGAGCGGACCTTCGCCCCCAAGGGCCTGCGGCGCATCTACGACGCCCAGCTGGCCAAGCTGGGCTCCGAACTGGGCACGTGACCAGCGCGCCGGCCGACGAGGTCTACCGGCGGCGCACCGCGCGCGTCCTGCTGGTGGACGACAGCGACCGCGTCCTGCTGTTCCGCTGGCCGAGGGTCGCCGGCGAACCCGAGGCGGGCCACTGCTGGATCACTCCGGGCGGAGGCGTCGAGGAGGGCGAGACGCTGAGCGGGGCCGCGGTCCGCGAGCTGCGCGAGGAGACCGGCCTGGTCGTCGCCCCCGACGACCTCGGCCCGCGGGTCGCCCTGACCTCCGGCCACGCGGACCTCGGCTGGGCCCGGGGCCTGTTCCGGGACGACTTCTTCCTGCTGCGCACGGCCGCCTACGCCATCGACACCGCAGGGTTCACGCCGATCGAACGCGAGCATGTCGGCGCCCACCGCTGGTGGACGCTGGAGGAACTGGCGAGCGCGGGGGAGCCGGTCTATCCGCTCATGCTCGCGGAACTTCTCACCGGCCTGCTCGCGGGACACGCACCCTCCGAGCCGGTCCGCCTCCCCTGGCACCACTGAGCGGCCGGTACCTGGCAGATGACGAAACGCCGGCACCCGTGAGTGCGGGTGCCGGCGTCGGCGGACGGTCGGCCTGGAGTTCGGCGTCACCTGGTCAGGAGGCCTGACGGCGGGCGGGCAGGCGGCCGGCGACCAGCGGGACGACGATCGCCGCGGCCACGAGGTGGGTGGTGATGAGGGTCAGCCGGGTCGCCGTGGTCGCCGAGACGAGCAGGTCGGGCACGATCGACAGGACGATGAGGACGGCGGTGACCGTGAAGAACGCGCGCTTGGGCGCGGCGGCCCAGCGGCGCAGCGCGTAGGCCAGCCCCACGCCCATCGCGCTGAACAGCAGCGTCAGCTGGGCGAAGCCGATGGCGGGGATCGGCTCGCCGTCGATCTCCACTGGCACGCCCGCCGATTTGGCGACGGCGGAGATGGCGGTGGTGGCCACGGCGGCGGCGACGCAGGCGAGCACACCGGTGCGCCACATTCGGACGGTCCAGGCGGTCGTGCCGTGGGCATCCGGGGCCACGAAGCGGCGCTGGGAAGGAACGGGGGCGGTGCTCTGCTGGACGGCCATGGTCTCTCTCCTTCGGGTAAGTGAGTCGATAATGAGACTCCGAGCCCGCCCATTACTCATCGCTCTCCGGCGGATTTCTTTGAACTCGTCCCCCTGGCCGAGGCCGCCGCCCACCCTCAGATGCCGAGGGCTGCCCAGAAGCCGAGGTGGTGCTCGGCGGCCGTGTCGACCGGGCGGATGCCGCCGCTGCCCGGAGCCAGGGCCTGGACGTAGGGGGTGCGGTTCCCGGCCGTCCTGAACCTCGGCCACCGGGGGCCGCCGGCCTTCCCGGGATCACCGGACGCCGCGAAGGCCGTCCAGTAGCCGATCATCTGCTCGGCGAGCCGCTGCTGCTCGGGATCGAGCGCGGGCGGCATACCGCCGAGGTCGAACAGGTACCACAGCTCGGAGGCGTGCTGGGCGCCCATCGGCATCTTCGGCGGCGCGGGGGAGAGCGCCGGAGGGTTGGGGTCGGCGAACAGGTACTGGTAGACCGGCACCCGGCGGGACAGGTCCCGGGCCATGTCGTACTGCGCCGAAGCCCACTTGCGGTCGGTGACGATCGCCGACCACGCCAGCGCGGCCGAGTCGTAGGACGAGCGCGGGTACTCGGCCCGGACCGCCGCCTCGTCCTTGCCGAACGTCTCGGCCATCACGGTGTCGAAGGTCTGCTCGGTCATCGGCTTGCGCTGGCCGGCGCCCGCGTCGTCGTAGACCGCCGTGCTCTGGGTGGACTCATCGCGGGTGTGCCCGGACAGCACAGGCACGCGGTGGAACCGTCCCGTACGCACGGCGTCGCTCGGCCGTACCGGCAGCACGGCATTGCCGTACGCCGGGTGCATGTCCCTTTCCAGGACCGGCAGCAGCTTGTCCACCGGCAGCCCGCGCATGCAGGCGATCACCGCCGCGTCGCCGCCCGTGCAGCCGAGTTCCGCCGCGGTCCGCCGGCCGCGTTGCCGGACGGTCGCGACCGGCTGGAAGATCTTCTCGGGCGTCTGGCCGCGGTAGTCGAAGTTCCTCAGCCAGCCGACCGAGCACGACCCGCTCTGCATGATGACCTTGTGGAACAGGCCCTTGGCCCCCGGCGAGGTGAGCTGCGCGCAGCCGCTGAGGCCGCCCGCGGACTGGCCGGCGAGGGTGACGTTGCCGGGGTCGCCGCCGAACCTCGCGATGTTGCGCTGGACCCAGGACAGGGCGGCCTGCTGGTCCTTCAGGCCGTACGTTCCGGAACCCTTCAGCCCGGGGTGGCCGAAGAAGCCGAACACGCCGAGCCGGTAGTTGACGGTCACGACGACGACGTCGCCCTTGGCCGCCATGCGTTGGGCGCCGTAGTTGCTTCCCGCACCCATGTAGTAGCCGCCGCCGTGCACCCACACGACCACCGGCTTGGGCTTGGCCGGGGCACCGGACGGTGCGGTCACGTTGAGGTTGAGGCAGTCCTCGTTCTTGCTCCCGCTGGGGATCTCGCCGGGGTTCTGCGGGCACGCCGGTCCGGGCCTCGTCGCGTCGCGTACGTTCTTCCACGGCTCGGGCGGCTGCGGGTCCGTCCAGCGCAGCTTCCCCACCGGCGGTGCCGCGTACGGGATGCCCTGGAACACGCGGACGTTCCCGTCCGGCTTGCCGCGTACCGCCCCGTCCTCGGTCCACACGACGTACGCACTGGCCTTGCCTGCGCTGAGTTGCGCGGTCTGGCCGGCGGCACACGCCGCCGTGGCGCCCACCGTTCCGGTCAGTGTCAGCAGCGCCAATGGCAAGCGCCGGTTCCAGGCCTTCATCCGGTGATGTCCTTCCGTGCGTCGTATCGTCGGGACACAAGTCCAGCGCCCCCTCGGATCGGCGCACCAGCCGCGAAAGCGGTGAGCACAGTCCACGAAAGTGGATCGCCGTCACGGCCGATTGCCCTCCTTCGTTGTCTTTGCGCTGGTAGCTCCGGGTGCGGGCGTCTCACCGGGTTACCTTGAACGGCATGGAGCACCTGCCGTCACCCGGGACATGGCCCGTCCGGGAGCGGATCCTCGACGGGACGGTCCTGCTCGCGGCCGTCGCCCTCGCCTGGCTGCTGCCGCTCGCGCTCCCCGATGGGGCGGCCGGATGGAACCCCCTGGCCGGAACGGCCGGACTGGTGATCGTCGGCGCCATGATGACCGCGGGCCGGCGGGCAGGCGCCGCGCCGGTGGCCGCCGTCGCCGTCGCCGGAGTGACGGCGTGGACGCTGCTGGCGGCCGGCCGGTTCGCCACCGCCGACGAGCTCACCAATCCGCTGATGTCGCTGGCCCCGGTCGTCCTGACGTACGCCGGGCACCTCTACCGGAACGACCGGCGGCGCGCGTGGACCATGGCGGCGCTGCTCGTGGTCGTCGTCGCGCACCCGTGGTCCACTTCGGTGACGATCGCCGGCGACGGGCTGCTGTACGTCTGCGCGCCGATGCTGTTCGGGTTCTACCGTGAAGCGCACACGATGCTCGTCCGGACGCTGACGGAGCGGGCTCGCGCCGCCGAACGCGAACGTGACCTGTGCGAAGAGCAGGCCAGGGCCCAGGAGCGCACCCGCCTGGCCATGGAACTGCACGACGTCGTGACGCACCGGGTCAGCCTCATGGTGCTGCACGCCGGAGCGCTGCGGATCACCTCGGCCGACCAGGCCGTCCGGGACGCGGCCGAGCACGTACGGGCGATCGGGTGCGAAGCGCTGCTGGAGCTCCGCGAGCTGATCGGCGTGCTCCGCGGCCCCAGGGCCGGTGCCCCCGCCGCGGCGACCGGCGCCCGCGGGCCCGACCTGGCGATGGCCACCGCCGGCCGCGGGGACGGCCCGCGCATCGGCAGGTCCGATCTGGTCCTGGCGCTGGTGGCGCTCGCCTGGACGCTGCTGCTCAGCACGGCCGTGGCCTCCTCGCAGGCGACGGGGGACGGTGAGCTGACCGTCCCCTGGATCGAACTCGCGCTGCAACTGCCCCTCGCAGCCGCGCTCGTCGTCCGCCGGCGGCATCCCCACCTGGCGGCCGTGCCGACACTGACCGGAGCGGTCGTCCTGGTCGGACTCGCCATGACCGGTTCGGCGGACCTGCTCCCGACGGGCGACTCGACCAGGCTGCTCGTCCCGGCGGTGGCTCCCCTGGTGGCCTACGCCCTCGCCGCGTACTCCCAGCGTCCGGCCCTGGGCGCCGGCATGACATTGCTCCTCCTGACCCTGGCCGCGCGGCCGTGGGAGCCGTATCCGGAGGTCATCTCGGTGGCCGCGGTGTTCATCGGCCTGCCGGCCCTGCTGGGGCTGTACGTCAGAGCCTGGCGCCGCCTCGTCGCCGCACTCACCGAACGCGCCGAGCGGGCGGAACGGGAGCGGCGGCTGCTCGCCGGCAGGGCGCGTGCCGCGGAGCGGGCCAGGCTCGCCTACGAGATGCACGGCATCGTGGTCGGCCGGGTGAACGACATGCTGGACTGGGCGTACCGGCTGGGAGGCGGGGCACCGTCCACGGGGACGGCGCAGGCGACGCTGTCGACCAGCCCCGGTGAGGCCTCGGCGGAGCTGATCGCGACGGGCCGGCGCGCCCTCGACGAGCTGCACGATCTGGTCGGCGCCTTCCAGGCCAAGCACGATGGCACCGAAACCGCCGGCGACCCGGCGGACCTGGCCGGCCTCGCCGCCGACTCCGCGTCCGTCGGCGTACCCGTCGACCTCGTCGAGGAGGGCGACCCGGCCTCACCCTCCCCGGCGATCGCGCGGACGGCGCACCGGATCGTCGGGGAGGCGCTCACCAACGTCCGCAAGCACGCGCACGGGTCCCGCGTACGCGTGGAAGTGCGGTACGGCGCCGACCAGGTACGCGTCACGGTCAGCAACGGCAGACCGCCCGCGCGGCCGCCCGGCCCCGCGGGACCTTACCCAGGGGAGCCGATGCTGGCGGCCCGGGGCTCCGGGACCGGGCTCCTCGGCGTCCGGCAGCGCGTCGAACTCGTCGACGGGACCCTGATCGCCGGGCCCACGGACGACGGCGGATTCCGCATTGATGCGATACTGCCCGCATACGTGCCCGCCTCGTCACACACCGTGGGAGACCCGAGTTCGTGACCACCGACCCGATCCGCGTCCTGGTCGTCGACGACGAGCCGATGGTGTGCGCCCACCTGCGCACCATCCTCGGCTCGGCCGTCGGCATCGACGTGATCGAACCGGCCCACGACGGGGAGGCCGCGCTGCGCGCCGTCGAGCGGCACCGCCCCGACATCGTCCTGATGGATCTCCGCATGCGCGGGATGGACGGGCTGACCGCGATCGAACACCTCATGGCGCGCCCGGATCCCCCGGTGGTCGTGGTGCTGACCACCTTCGACGCCGACGAGTACGTGCTGCGCGCCGTGCGCGCTGGCGCCGCCGGGTTCCTGGTGAAGTCGACGCCGCCGGAGGACCTGATCGACCTCGTCCGCGTCGCCTGCAACGGGCACACCGTCCTGTCGCCGGAGGCCACCAGGCGCCTGATCGCCGCGTCCTCCGCCGCGGAGCAGCACCGGGAGCACGCGCGGCGCCTGGTCGCCGGGCTCACCGAACGCGAGACCGAGGTCCTGGCCTGCCTCGGCGAGGGACTGTCGAACGCGCAGATAGGCAAGCGGCTCTCCCTGTCCGAGGCCACGGTGAAGAGCTACGTCTCGCGAATGCTGGTCAAGCTCGGCTGCGAGAACCGCACCCAGGCGGGCCTGGCCGCCCACAACGCAGGACTGGTCGCATAGGCGATGAACCTGGACCAAGCGGTACAGATGTGGGACGCGGAGCCGGGATGGCTGAACACCGCGAGCTATGGCATCCCGCCGGAGCCGGCGTTCGAGGCGCTGCAGAGCGCGCTGGCCGAGTGGCGCCGCGGGGCCAACGGCTGGGACAAGTGGGACCGGTCCACCGGCCGCGCACGCACCGCCTTCGCGCGCCTGGTCGGCGTCCCGTCCGATGACGTGGCCGTGGGCGCCTCCGCCTCGCAGGTACTGGCCCCGGTCGCGGCCTCGCTGCCGTCCGGATCGCGCGTCGTCGTCCCCGACATCGAGCAGACCTCGAACCTGTTCCCCTGGCTCGTGCACGACCTCGACGTGCGCACGGTGCCGCCGGCCGACCTGCCCCACGCGATCGACGAGCGCACCGACGCGGTCGCCTTCAGCCTGGTCCAGTCCGCGACGGGCGAGGTCGCCGCCGGCGGCGAGGTGGTCGCGGCGGCCCGGGCGCACGGCGCGCTGGTCGTCGCCGACGCCACCCAGGCGGTCGGCTGGCTCCCGGTCGACGCGACGTCCTTCGACGTCCTCGCCGTCTCGGCGTACAAGTGGCCGGCATCGGCCCGATCCACGACCACGACGTCGGGATGGCCAACCGCTTCCGGACCGGCCGGTTCGGGTGGCCTTCCACCTCTACACGACAGATGCCGACGTGGACGCCGCCATCGCAGCGGTGGACTGAACCGTTCAGCCGCCTGCCGGAGCTGGTGGAAAGCGTTCCCGCTGGCCGGACCTGTCTGGTCCGGCCAGCGAGGAGAAGGCGGTCACCGCCGCGAACGCGGGGTCGTGCGCCAAGTACGCTGCCCGGGCGTTGCCGGACGTTGGTCGTCGGGTCGTGAGCCTGCCTGGTTCTCCCACTCCGGAGCGGTGGAGGATCCTCGTCCGCCCTGTTGCCCGGCGGCAGCGGCACGTTTGCTTTCGCCGCGTCCCGCCTCCGCTCGCCGGGCCTCTCGCACGCCGACCACCAGGAAACGTCCCAGCGCCACTGCTGCGAGCAGGACGATGATGCTGCCGAGACCGTGGAAGAACGACAGTTGTTCGGCGATCCGACGGGTCTGACCGCCGAGCGCCGCTCCAGGGCTGACGTCCCACTGCGCGGCGATCGTGGCGCCCACGACGAACCACAGACCGCCCAGGATCGCCAGCCAGGAACCGAACAGCGCGATAGGACGGTTGGAACTGACCAGCAGGATCAGGCCGCCCACCCCCACCGCGATCGCCGGAAGGATGGAGAGCACCAGACGGTCAGAGGTGTAGACCCACGCGTCGTCCGGCCCGAACCCGAAATGGAAGTACGGGCCGATGAACGGAATGAGCCCGCCCCACAGCGCCAGGAGGATCAGCAGCAGGCCGCTGAGCATGCCTCGGCTGCGGGGAGCTTTCAGCATTCCGGTTCCGCGAGACCGCGGAGTATGCGTCATCCCGGCCATAGGGCCCCTCCTTGACCAGGTCAATTTGTCCCTTTTATTGTCAGATGCGCCATACCCGGTGAGTCACCCCACAACCGGCCGGACACGCAAAGACCACGTCACGCGCGTTCACCCCGCCGCGGACAGGCAGGCTTCGGCGACCTCGGTGTCCTGCTGGACGTCGCCGCCCGACACCCCGACCGCGCCCACGGTGCGGCCGTGCTCGTCGATGATCGGCAACCCGCCGCCAAAGGAGATCAGGCCGTCGTTGGTGGCCTCGATGCCGTAGCAGGGACCGCCCGGTTGGGAGATCTGCCCGATCACCGCGGTCGGCATCCGGAACAGCATCGCGGTCTTGGCCTTCTTCAACGCGATGTCGATCGAGCCCAGCCATGCCTGGTCCATCCGCGCGAAGTGCAGCAGGTGCCCGCCGGCGTCCACGACCGCGATGTTCACGGCCACTCCCAGCGCGTCGGCCTGGACCATTCCGGCCTCGGTACGGCGAACGGCGTCCTGCAGGGTCAGCACGGTCATCACTTGTTCCTCGGCTTCTCGGGATTCGTAACGGAGCGCCACCACTGTGTCCCGCCCCACCGGGCCCCTGACAGGACCGCTTCTGCCCAGGTCGGACGTTCCAGGGACAACGAGACCCAGGCAGCGCCCGCCCCGCGGCCGGTACTGTGAGCCATGATCGAACTGGGAGCCTTCCTCAAGGCCAAGCGCGCCGCCCTCACCCCCCAGGACGTCGGTCTGCTCGCCGGCGACCGCATGCGCCGCGTCGCCGGACTGCGCCGCGAGGAGGTCGCGATGCTGGCCGATGTCGGCGTCGACCACTACACCCGGCTGGAGCAGGGCCGCACCACCGGCGTCTCCGAGGCCGTGCTCGCCGGGATCGGCCGGGCGCTGCGCCTGACCGACGCCGAACAGACCTATCTGAGGGCGCTCGCCAAGCCCCCGGCCCGGCCCCGCTCCCAGCCCGGCGGCCTGTCCAAGATCAGCGCCGCCACCGGCGCCCTGCTCGAC
>NZ_SMKY01000156.1 GCF_004349235.1 Actinomadura darangshiensis
GCGTTTCGGAGTCCCCGGGCATGCACGCCGGTATGCCGCGCCGTGTGCGCCGCGCCAACCTCGCCCCGCAGCTGCGCGATACCCCCGCCTCCGCCCGGGACACCGGCGAGAACCCGGCGTCCGGACGCGGCACCGCGCGCTCACCCGAACGGGCCCGTTCGGTCATGGCGTCGATGCAGAGCGGCTGGCGGCGCGGGCGAGCCGAGTCGACCCCGACCGTCCCCGAAGGACGCGACGACACCGAGGGGGACCGATGACACCGGCACCGATGACGGAGCGGGAAGTGCAGCGGCAGCTCGACGACATGATGGTCCGCCTCGGCTCGGTGCGCGGGGCGGTCCTGCTGACCAACGACGGGCTGGTGGTGGCGTCCTCCAGCAGGTTCGGCCGGGAGGACTCCGAGCACCTGTCCGCGCTGGTCGCGGGCGTGCAGGGTCTCGCGCGCGGGGCGTGCCGGCGGTTCGGCGGCGGCGAGCTGATGCAGACCCTGATCGAGATGGACACCTTCCTGGTGTTCATGGTGCCGGCCGGCGACCGGTCGTGCGTCGCACTGGTGGGCCTGCCGCAGTCGGACGTCGGCGCGATCGCGTACGAGATGACCGAATTCGCCGAGCGGCTCGCCGAACGGCCGCCGGCGACCGCCCGGCTGTCGGGTTCGAGTCCGAGATGAGGCCCGGTGAGCAGCGATCGCTGGCTTGACGACGACGCGGGACCGGTCGTCCGGCCGTACACCGTCACCCGGGGCCGGACCCGGCTCCGCGAGGACGGCCTCGACCTGATCTCCGTGCTGGAGGCCACCGGGGTCGCCGTGCCGCGGCGGGCGCGGCTGGATCCCGAGCACCGCACCCTGCTCGCGCTCTGCCGGCAGCCGATCACCTTCGCCGACCTGGCGTCGGAGATCGACCTGCCCATCGGGGTCGTACGCGTCCTGGTCGACGACCTGCGCGACGAGAACCTGCTCAGGGCGCTGCGCCCGACCAGCACCGGTGATGTTCCGGACGAGTTCGTACTAAGGAAGCTGCTCAATGGACTACGTGCACTCTGACGCCGCCGTCCGAGACACTGCCGCGGCGACCGGCGGCGACCGTCTCATCGCCGCGAAGATCCTCATCGCGGGCGGGTTCGGGGTCGGCAAGACCACCATGGTCGGCTCGATCAGCGAGATCCGGCCGCTGCGCACCGAGGAGGTCCTCACCGACCGGAGCGTCGGCGTCGACGACACCACCGGCGTCGACGGGAAGACCAGCACCACCGTCGCGATGGACTTCGGCCGGATCACGCTGCCGGACGACCTGGTGCTGTACCTGTTCGGCACGCCGGGCCAGCAGCGGTTCTGGTTCATGTGGGACGAGCTGTCGCTCGGTGCGCTCGGCGCGGTGGTGCTCGCCGACGTGCGCCGCCTCGCCGACAGCTTCGCCGCGGTCGACTACTTCGAGGAGCGCGGCACCCCCTTCATGGTCGCGGTGAACTGCTTCGACGGCGCCGAGCGCAAGAACCCGGACGACGTCCGCATCGCCCTGGACCTGGACGAGAGCGTCCCGCTGCTGCTGTGCGACGTGCGCGACCGCGAGTCGGCGAAGAGCGTGCTGATCACCGTGGTCGAGCACGTGCTGGACAGGACGACGGCCCGCCCCTGAACCCGCGCCCGGGAAGACCTTTCATCGAACAGGCGGTGAGCCCCGTCGCCGCCTGCCATCCCCCGCCTTCAGAAGGAGTTCCAGATGAGCGAAGTGTTCGCGGGCAGGTCCGCGCTGATCACCGGTGCCGCGCAGGGCATCGGCGCCGCGACGGCGCGCATGTTCGCGGCGCGCGGGGCACGGGTGGTGGTCGCCGACATCAACGAGGACGGCGGCAAGCAGACCGTCGAGGCGATCCAGCGGGACGGCGGCGAGGCGGTCTTCGTCCGTGCCGACCTCACCTCCGCAACCGACGCCGAGGCGGCGGTGCGGGCCGCCGTCGACGCCTACGGCCGCCTCGACTGCGCCGTCAACAACGCCGGCATCGAGGAGCAGGGCTCGGCGCTGCACGAGATCACCGAGGAGTCCTGGGACAGGCTGGTCGCGGTGAACCTCAAGGGCGTCTGGCTGTCCATGAAGTACGAGATCCGGCAGATGCTCGCCCAAGGCGGCGGCACGATCGCCAACATGGCCTCCGTCGCCGGACTGGTCGGCCTCCCGCTGGGCATCTCCGACTACTCGGCGACCAAGGGCGGCGTGGTGGCCATGACCCGCACCGCCGCCATCGAGTACGTGAAGCAGGGCATCCGGATCAACGCGGTCTGCCCCGGCGTCGTCCGCACCGCCCTGCTCGACCAGGCCATCCAGGGCGGCATGTTCACCGAGGAGCAGGCGGCCGCACTGCACCCCACCGGCGTCCTGCTGGACCCCGACGACGTCGCCGAAACCTTCTCCTTCCTGTGCTCCGACGCGTCCCGCCACATCACCGGCCAGTCGATCGCCGTCGACTGCGGCATGTCCGCCGGCTGACGAACCCGTCCCGGGCGCCCTCACCCCGCGCCGACCGCGAGGACCAGCGACGCGGCGGCCAGCGCGAGGTAGGCGCCCGGGAAGGCGATGTTGGAGAAGACCCGGGCGCGCACATGGGCGGCGACCGCGATGACGAAGAAGGCCACGAGCCCGGCCGCCGCGGCGATCCCGATCACGTCGAGCCCGGCCAGGCCGAGGACGAGCCCGGCCGCGCCGGCGGCCTTGAGCGCGGCCAGCAGCGGCAGCGACGCCCGCGGCACGCCCACCTCGGCCGAGTTGGCGAGCACGAACTCGGCCTTGGCCAGGTCGGCGACGACGATCGCGGCATTGACCGCGACCGTGACGAGCGTGACGGCGACATAGGCGATGACCATGGTCAGTCCTCGATATGGAGTAGGGCCAGCCGCCGGGGATCGGCGACGACGTCGTAGCGGACGATCCGCCCACCGGCGATCTGGAAGACCAGCGCGGCATTCGGACCTGGCCCGACCGCGATGCCGGGCCGCCCGTCGATGCTGACCAAGCGGGCCCGCCGAGCGCTGGCACGCATCGCACGGGTCTCGTCGACCACGCTTGCCACCCCGTGCACCCGCTGCGGGGCACCGGGCGGAAGGACCTGCGGGTCGGCCGTCCTCGTCACATCCGGATGCAGGACCTCGACCAGGGCGTCGATGTCACCCTGCTGAGCCGCCTTCATGAAGGCGCTCACCACTCGACGGGCCTCGCGGGACTCCACGTCCGGGAACCCGGTCCGCCTGACCCGTCCGCGGGCGCGGCTGGCCAGCTTCTTCGCCGACCCTTCGGTCGTCCCCAGGATGTGGGCGATCTCCTCGAAGGGCGCGCCGAACACGTCGTGCAGGATGAGCGCGACCCGCTGCGGAGGCGTCAGCTCCTCGACCACCACGGTGAAGGCCGCGGTCAGCTCGCCCGCGAGCAGCACGACCTCCTCCGGACTCTCACCGGCCGCGTCCGGCAGATCCTCGGGGGGCCGCGGGTCCTCGCGGGACCGCCGCAGCAGATCCAGGCACAGCCTGGTCACCACGGTCGTCAGCCACGCCTGGACGTTGCGGATCTCGTCGGCGTCGGCACGGACGAACCTGGTCCACGCCTCCTGGACGACGTCCTGAGCGTCGGCGTCCGATCCGAGAATCCGGAACGCGACCGCCAGCAGACGCGGCCGCTCGCGCTCGAAGACCCGGTCCGAGTCCTCCGCCATCACGTCACCTCCCCGACCACCGTGCACGTCCACCCTCCAGACGCACCACTCCCGCAAAAGGTGACCCGTGAAGCTCAGCCGATCGGGAGGGCTTGCAGGAGCAGGAGGAGCGCCAGGGCGGCGAAGGTGAGTCCGGCGGTGATCGTCACCGCGGTCGCGGCGCGTCCGCTGCCGCGCAGGGCGGCGCCCAGGCGGGCGGCGAGCAGCCCGACGATGCTGTCCCACATCAGGCCGACGAGCAGGAAGATCAGGCCGAGCGTGAGGAACTGCAGCGCGGCCGGGCCGCGTCCGTCCCTGGCGAACTGCGGCAGGAACGCCGCGAAGAAGAGGATGATCTTCGGGTTCGTCAGGTTCGTCAGGACCGCGCGGCCCAGGATCTGCCGGTCGGGCGGCGGGGCGTGCCCGATGTGCCCGGACCGCCGGGCGCTCCGCAGGGTGGTGAAGGCGAGCCAGGCCAGGTAGGCGGCCCCGCCCAGGCGTATCGCCGTGAGGGCGTTCGGGGCCGACTGCAGCACGAGGGCGAGGCCGAGCGCGGCGGCGGTCGCGTGCACGAGCATGCCGAGTGACATGCCGACGGCGGACAGGACGCCCGCGCGCGAACCCCGGTCCATCGCGACCGCGATGATGTAGGCGTTGTCCGGCCCTGGCGGGACGGTGACGAGGAGCACCGCCAGGAGATAGCCGGGAAGGACCGCGGGGTCGAGCACACCGACCTCCATCTGTAACGCCATAGGACTGGTCAGTACGTTACTGGAGCCGTCTCGGGCGTGCAACGCATATGTCCGGGTCTTCGCGTTACCATCGTCCTATGGTCGAGGCGATGCCGCTGGAGACGCTGATCGAGCTCGTCAACGGGTGGGGGACGGACCCTCGCCGCGAGGACGGCCGGAGCGACCAGCCGTACCCGTCCGCGGCGGAGATCGAGGAACGGTTCGGCGTGCGGGTCGGCGACCGCGTGCTGGCCGGCATCGCCGACCGCCTCCACCCGGTGTTCACCACATCCGGCTCCACCGAGCGCGCCCGGCTGGTCACCGGGCTCCTCAGCGAGACCGGGGTCCGCCCGGAGCTGCATGCCGACGGCGACCTTCTGCACGCCGGATGGCTCGTCCAGGAGGAACGGGACACGGTCCTCGCCGCCGCGGCCGTCGCCCTGCGCGACTACCTCGCCCAGCACGACTCCCGCCGGCTCGGCGCGTGCGCGGACCGCCGCTGCGCCGACGTCTACGTCGACACCTCTCCCGGCGGGCGGCGCCGCTTCTGCTCCGTGACCTGCCAGAACCGGACGCGCGTCGCCGCCTTCCGCAACCGCCGGTCGGCCGCCGGCTAGGGCACTCAGATCATGCGCCGCAGCGCGGTCTCCACGGCGTCGACCAGCGGATCGCCCCCGGTGCGCGGGTGCCGCGCGAGACCGAACTCGACGTCCGGCAAGGCCGGCAGCGCGTCCGCGTCGTGGCAGGCCATAGCGGGTTCGAGGTTCGCGGGCATGAGCGCCGCGACGCCGAGCCCGGCCCGCACCGCGGCGAGCACACCGAGCAGGCTGTTGCTCTCGAACGCCACCCGCCAGCGGCGACCGGCCCGTTCCAGGGTTTCCAGCACCGACGTGCGCCAGGTGCACGTGCTGGAGAACAGCACCACCGGCAGCGGATCGGCGGTCACCTCCACCCCTTGGCCGATCGCCCAGACCAGCGGGCGGCGCACCGTCCAGCGCGGCGGCCCGGGAAGGTCCTTGACCTCGTCGAGGACGAGCTGGACGCGGCCCGTGTCGTAAGCCTCCCGCGTCGCGGCGTTGGACGAGCAGAGCACCTCCAGCGTCGCGCCGGGGTGCAACCGGGCGAGGTCGGCGAGGGCCTGCGGGAGCTGGGACGCGGCGAGGTCTTCGAGCAGCCCGACGCCGCAGTGGCCGGTGAGCGCGCGCCCGGTCTCGGTGAGCGCCTGCGCGGAGAGCGAGAGAATGCGTTCGGCGTACGGCAGGAGTTCCTCTCCCGCCCGGGTCGGTGAGACGCCCGACGGCGACCGGTGCAGCAGCGGACGGCCGACGACGCTTTCGAGCCTGCGCAACTGCTGGCTGAGCGCGGGCTGGGTGTGTCCGAGCGCGGTCGCGGCGCGGGTGATGCTGCCCGCCCGGACCGCGGTCACGAACGACCGCAGCAGCCCGGTCTCAAGATCCCTGACGGCCATAAGCATTCATTATGCCGGACCTAACGAACTGGCCACTTCCTATGGCCCGGCGGATGACCTAGCGTCACGCCGGTGACCGGATACCGCCAGGTACTCGCCGTCCCGGGACTGGCATCGCTGCTGGGCGTCTCGCTGCTCGCCCGCACCGCGATCACCGCCGACGTGACCGCGCTGACGATGTACGTCGTGCTGGGCCTGGACATGAGCTACGCGGCGGCGGGCGGTGTCGCGGCGACCCTCACCGCCGGGATCGCGCTGGGCGGGCCGCTGCTCGGCCGCCTGATCGACCGCCGGGGCCCACGGACCGTCCTGCTGGTCACCGCCGTGCTGCAGATCGTGTTCTGGCTGAGCGTGCCGGTCCTGCCGTACGGGACCCTGCTGGGCGCCGCCTTCGCGGCCGGTCTGCTGATGGTGCCGGCCCAACCGGTGACCAGGCAGGCGATCGCCGCGATGACAACGGCGGGACAGCGCCGGGCCGCCTTCGCGCTGGAATCGGTGCAGGGCGAACTGACGTACATGGTGGGCCCGCCGATCGTCATCGTCTGCGCGGCGAAGGCGTCCCCCGACGTGGTCGCCTGGTGCGTCGGCGCCCTGATCATGGCGGGCGGAGTCGGCCTCGCCCTCCTCGACCCGCCCCTGCGGGCCGAGGACGAGGTGGGCACCGGCACCGCCGGCCGCCCCCGCCGCCGGGAGTGGCTGGACTCGCGCATGATCGCCGTGCTGGTGATGGCGGTCGGCACCACGACGCTGCTCAGCGGCACCGACCTGGCCATCGTCGCCACCCTCAAGGAAGCCGGCCAGACGTCCTGGGCCGCCGCGGTCGTGGCGGTGTACGGCATCGCCTCCATCACCGGCGGCCTGGTGTACGGCGCGCTCCCCCGCCCGCTGCCCACATGGCTGCTGCTCGGACTGCTCGGGCTGGCGACCATCCCCGCCGGACTGGCCCACGAATGGCGCTGGCTGTGCGTGGCGAGCGCCGGTGCGGGACTCCTCGCCGCGCCGACCCTCTCCACGGTCGCCGACGCGGTGAGCCGCCTCGCCCCCGCCGGCGTGCGCGGCGAGGCGACGGGCCTGCAATCCTCGGCGCAGAGCGCGGGCTTCGCGCTCGGATCCCCGATCGTCGGAATAGCGATCGACGCCACCGTGCCGGCAGGCGGCTACGCGACCGCCGGGCTGGCCGCCATGGCGACCGCCCTGACCGGCTACCTTCTGGCCCGCCGCTCCTCCGCATCTCGTCGGGAATGGAGAACCTCGGGAGAGAGCCGAACCGCGACGACTCCTGCCGACAGCCCGACGTAAAGGGTTCCATCGTCGAAACACACCGAGCGGACTCGATGAGGGAACGGGATGGACATGACGCCCGTCCGCGCGTTGAGGTCCCAAATCTGGACGACGCGGTCGGCGCCCACGGCGGCGAGCATGGGACGGTCGTCGGCCGTAAACGGGTGGAGGGACTTGATGTCACCGGCCCCGCCGTTCAGCGTGCCGTCCAAGGTGAGATTCCGGTAATTGGGCGACAGCGGCGATCTGGGCCGCTCCGCCACCCAGAGATCGATCCTGGGGCCCTGCGTCACCGCGAGCACGAGCGACTCACCGACCCACAGGGCGGCCAGATCGCTGATCGTCCGCGGGACTCCGATGCTCCCGGCGGGAGAGTACTCGAGGAGTTCGCCGCCCTGGTCGAGCATGCCGTCTGGATAACCCGTCCATGACGTTATCTGCGTGCCACTTGCCGCGAATACCTGCACAAAACCAGGGCCACCTACATTGCATATCGCATTGATGTCGAAGAGTTCGTCACTGAGGCGGTGCCGGTTGTTGTCCAGCTGAATTTCTGGATCCTGCTCCAGGAGGTCCAGGTCGACCGGATTGAGGTAGACAGAGAACACGTGGTGCTCATCCGCGTAGGAAAGCAGCATGCCTCCTCGGAACTCTGTGACCGCCCCGTTGCGGCCCCCGATGCCGCTCAACGCGACAGGACCCACCGCCTTTTTCCCGCCGAAGCCGTACCGGAGGACCAGGCGCCCCTGGCCGGCGACGCACAGGTAGTCGCGGCGAGCACCGTCCCGAGGCTGGCACGTCACGGTTCCAAGACGGCCGTCCAGAACGCCGTCGACCTGCCCGATGTAAGTCACGGTCGACGTATCGGGTGACCACAGGGCCAGCTTCCCGTCGCCTCGTCCGATGGCCAGTGCTTTCCCGGACGGCCAGTGGGCCACCGCGAGTTGCTCGGCCGGCAGCGTCTCCTGGTCGGGCGGGTCGGTGGCGGCGTCGACGTCCCAGAGGCGGATCGTCCCGTCGGGTCCGCCACTGGCGAGCACGGGACGGCCGTCGACGTCGACATGGCACACCGACCAGATGTGCCCGTCGTCTCGCCCGACCTCTCGGTACCTGTTCGTCGCGAGATCCCACAGCAGCACGGTGTCGCCGCCGGCGCTGGCCAGGAACGTATCGCCGTCCCTGGTGAACGAGCACACGCCCCGCACCGCGAAGGTGTGCCCGAACAGCGAACGCAGAAAATCGAGTCTGCTGGGGTCCGCGTGCGCCTCCCAGAGCCCCACGGTTTCGTCGCCGCCCGCCGAGGCGACCAGCTCGCGGCCGTCGGCCGTCGTCACGGTGCACAGATCGTTGATCGGACCCTGATGCCGCCGCAGGACCTGGAGTTCGGCACCGGCCGACGGGTCCCACGTCCTGACCGTCCCGTCACCGCCCGCCGAGACCAGCAGGCCCGAGGTCGCGCAGACGGCGTTGACCTCATAGCGGTGCCCGGTCAGCAGCTCCCCGTGGCCGGCCGCGAGGTCCCAGACGCCGACCGTTCCGTCGTGGCCCGCCGAAGCCAGGAACGTCCGGCCGCCGGCGGTGAACGTGCAGAGGCCGTTGACCATGCCGCGGTGGCCGCTCAGAGTGCGGAGGTGAGCACCGGACTCAAGGTCGCGGATGAGGATCCTGCCGTCCGCCAGGCCCATCGCCAGCCTCATCCGGCCGTCGTCGAGGTACGCGCACACGCTTCTGGCGACCTCTCCCGCGGTGCCGTGAACGAGCGGCGACTGGCCGGTATCCAGATTCCACACGCGGCCGCCATGACCGCCCACGCTGGCGATCGTCTCCGGCCGGCCGGGCCACCGCACCGCGCACATGCTCCGGACGCGCTGGTCATGGCCTTCGAGGGGGGCGAGTTCGCGCCTGGGCGTGGACGACGCCCACCACGCCCGGTAGGCGGCTAGGCCGGGATGGCGGCCGAAGGCGTAGCCCAGGCCCTCCAGCGCCTCGGTGACGCTGAAGAGGGCGAGCCGTTCGGCCGGGGTGGCGGCGAGGGCCCGAGGCGTGAGCTGGAGCAACCGTGCCCTGGTCCGGCCCGTGGGGGACTCGGCATGCTTGGCCAGCGGGACCAGCTGGGGCAGCTCGGCGTGGAGCAGGTAGTCGTCGTCACCGAGAAGCTCGTCGAGGAGGCCGGCCGCGAGTGCGTGCTCCGGCAGCGACCGGAGCAGGTAGGCGGAAGCCGTCGCCCACCGTCCGGCACGGCCGATATCGATGAAGGCGCCGACGAGAGCGGCCTCGTCCTCCTCGGGCAGGCTGACGCCCTGGCGGTCGTCCAGGAGGGTGTCGTTCAGCGCCTGGTGGAACAGCCGGTAGCTGGGCGCACCCGGTTCGCCGCCCGACTCGACCAGGAAGTTGGCCGCCGACGAGCGCACGAACCGGGCCAGCGCATCGGCGCTGATCGTCGGCTCGTACAGCGCGTTGACGGCCTCCCTCCAGAGGTCCGCGGTGAAGCCGGGCGGGCGGGGCGAACGACAGGGCGGTCAGCAGCTCGGCGGCGTCGAAGTCAGCGGCCGGTGGGATGCGCTCCATGTACGTCCGCAGAGCGTCCTCGACCGTCGGCGTGAACGAGATCTCGTCCGCCGCGATCGGCCGGTCGTCGTGCATGCCGTGCGCCCGGGACACCAGTCCGGCGACGAGGAAGTTGCGGTCCGCGAGCTCGGCGATCCGGTGGGCCACCGGCGCGGCGATCGCGGGGTCGTTGTACGGGTTGTCCGACCGCTCATCGCCGAGCAGTTGGAGGGTCGCCTGGGCGTAGGCCGCCAGGTCCTCAAGCTCGAAGTACCCGGGCTCGTCGAGGTCGATCTCGCTCTTGGCCTGCCCGAACGGCAGGAGCAGGTCGCCGCCGTCGTCGTGCCGCCGGGTGCCCACCACGACCTGGACGCCGTTGCGCGCGCACGTCTCGACGAGCGGCACCACAATCCGCTTGATGATCGCGCGGGCCTCGGCGGCTGACGACGCCTCGTCCAGGGCGTCGAGGACCACGTTGAAGCGCGTTCCGTCGCCGGCCTCGGACAGGACCTCGTTCAGGGCGGACGGCAGGTCGTCCAGCACCGCCGGGAGCCGGGCCGAGGCGGCCCGGGCGATCTCGGTCGCGACCTCCATCGCGGACTTGCCCTTGGCGTGGACCGCGCAGGAGACCGAGCCGAGCGGCGCCCGCACGGCGGTGTCGGCGGACGGCAGCGACGCCGCGAGCTCCGGGTCGGCGGTGGTCACGACCCGGCCCAGGACCGCCGACTTACCGACGCCGGGCATGCCGGTGACGACCAGCGCCTTGCGGGTCGTCTCGGCGCGTTCGAGCCAGCCGGCGATCGCGGTGAGAGCGGCGCGCCGGCCGCGGAACCGGAAACCGCCCTCGCTGTCGACGGTCACGCCGCGCGCCCGCGGCTGCCAGTGCGCGGTGGCCTGCGCATCCTCGCGCAGCCGCCACCCCCAGGCCGTCAGCGCCGCGTCCCCCGCCTGACCGGCCGACCAGGCCGTCAGCCCGCGCAGGTCCTCGCCGGGAAGGTAGTCGTCGGCGAACGCCAGGGTCACCGCGCGGCCGTCGCCCGGCCCGCCGGCCTGGCCGACGACGCCGATCACGGCGCCGTACTCCGGCGACCACAGCCCGGTTCCGCTGAAGCCGCGCTCCACCCCGTAGCCGGACCGGGTGTCGAGCCGGATCCAGCCATAGGTGAGGGCACTGCCGACCGTGCCGTAGGCCGCGTTCCCGAGCGGATCGCCGGCGCCGAAGCCGAAGGCGTACCAGCGGATGCCGTCGAGGTCGCCGGGGCGCGGGCACTTCAGGCGAGCGGGCAGGACGCCCTCGGGCACGGGATCGTCGAGGACGAGGACCGCCAGATCGGCGACCGGCTCGGCCGCCGCGCGCGTCACGGCGACGCGGCGGCGTTCGACCAGCCGGTCGGCCTTGGGGAAGGCGACCCAGATCTCCTCGCGGCCGGCGACCACGTGCGCGCAGGTCAGCAGGCGGTACCGGTCGATGACCACCGCGCCGCCGAGGGCGGTGTAGTCCCGCTCGGCCGCGTGCACGGCGGCGATCCAGGACTCGTCCGCGGGACGGCCCGACTCCTCCATCCCCCTACGCACCCTCCTCGGCGGGCTCCTCTTCTGGCGGGACCAGTGCGGGCGGGCCGTCCCGCCAGACGAGCTTGACCTCGAAGTTCGCGTCGGTGGACGCCTTGGCGACCACCCAGTTCGCCTTGCCGCTGACCTTGATGCCGAACTTCACCTCGACCTCGTCCGGCGCCGCCTCCTTCAGCCGCTCCAGGACGACCCGCGCCGCCCGGACCGCGGGGTCGACCGCGTCCCGTACCCGGCCGGCCACGTCCGCGGCCCCCGCCGGCCGGAAACCGTCCCCCGGCACGATCTCGAACGCCACCCGCGTGCCGTCGTCCAGTTCGTACCGCGCTACCTCGCCCACCCGTTCCTCCCGGCGCACCTCGTCCCCGCACGTTCCGTCAAGTGTCGGCCCTGGCGGCGCCTCGGAACAGCAAAACGAGAACGCGACCCGCGGTGTCGCTCAGTTCTGGCGGGTGGGCCGGATCGTCAGGTCCCCGATCTCGACGTCGTCGGGCTGGTCGATCGCGAAGGCGATCGCCCGGGCCACGGCCGCGGGGTCGATGCCGAGAGCGGCCATGTTCTGCCTGGCCTGCTCGAGTACGGCCGGATCGTCGACGGCGTGGTCGATGAGCTCGGTGCGGACGTAGCCCGGGGAGATCGACGTCGTCCGCAGAACCCCGTCGGTGCTCTCCTGCCGGAGGGCCTCCAGGAGGGTGCGCACCGCGTTCTTCGTCCCGGCGTACACCGCCTGGGTCGGGACGATCTTCAGCCCGGACGTCGAGACGACGGTGACGAGGTGGCCACCGCCCTGCCCGCGGAACACCGGCAGGGCCGCGGCGATCCCGTGCAGAACCCCCTTGAGGTTCACATCGACCATCGCCGACCAGCCGTCGACGTCAAGATCGGCGACAGGACTGATCCTGCTGACCCCTGCGTTGCCGACCAGGACGTCCAGCCGGCCGAAGCGCTCGACGGCGAGGGCGACGAGCGACTTGAGGTCGTCGGGATCGGTCACGTCGACGCTCATGGCGGCCGCCTCGCCGCCGGCGGCTTGGATCTCGGCGACCAGCCGGTCCAGCCGGTCGGTGCGGCGGGCGCCGAGGACGACGGCGGCGCCGAGGGACGCGAGGTGGCGAGCGGTCGCCTCACCGATGCCGCTGCTGGCGCCGGTGACGGCGACGACCTTGCCTTGGATGGTCATGACGATCCTCCGACTAGAGTGGACATATGTCCGGTTACCCCGACAACCCTAGCGGACACATGTCCGGTTCCGCGAGAACGCGCCGTGCGGACGCGCAGCGCAACCGCGAGCGGATCCTGCAAGCGGCACGCGAACTCGTCCACGAGCCCGGAGAACTGAAGCTCCATACCGTCGCGAAGGCCTGCGGCATCGGGCAGGGCACGCTGTACCGGCACTTCCCGACCCGGGAGGACCTCCTCGCCGAGGTGTACCGCCGCGAGGTGGAAGACCTGGTCGCCGCGGCCCCTCGGCTACTGGAAACCCATCCGCCGCTGGACGCCCTGGCGGCGTGGTTCGACCGGGTGGCCGCCTACGCCCGGGTCAAACGCGACATATTCGCCGCCGTCGAGGCGGCGACGTGGCAGGACCTCGCCGCCCACAGCCTCGGCCCGATCGGCGCGGCGGTGGAACTGCTGCTGGCCGCCGGACGCTCGGCGGGCGGCGTCCGCGCCGACGCCGAGGCGCGCGACGTCATCATCCTCATCAGCTGGCTGTCACGGCTGGACGACACCGAACTCGACGCGCGAGGCCCGCGGCTGCTGTCGATCCTCGTCAACGGCCTCCGCGCACACCACCGTGACTGAGCCGCCCGCCCCCGCCGACCTGGCCCGCCTGGTGGCCGGGGGCTGGATCCTGGGCGGCGCCGCGGTGCCGCGAGCGCTACCGCAGCCCGCCGTCGACCTGGTGGTGATGCCGGACGGGCGGTGCCGGCTGGCCGGGCCGGAGACACGCCACCGGCAGGGCGCGCTGCCCTTGGGCGGAGCGCTGGTCGGAGTGCGGTTGCGACCGGGCGCCGTGACCGGGTTGTTCGGGGTGGCGGCCGACGAGGTGCCGCTGGCCGGGGCGCCCATCGAGGTCGGGCGACTGCACGGGACGGCGCAGGCACGGCTTGCGGACGCGCTGGCACTCGTCCGGGCGCGGGCGGGGCAGTGCCGCCTCGACGAACGGGTCCGCACGGTGCTGGCGGTCATGCACGCGGACCCGGGTGCTCCGGTGGCTCGGCACGCGGCCGAGGTGGGATTGTCCGAACGGCAACTGCGGCGCCGATTCGTGGTCGCCGTCGGGCTCCGGCCGAAGTCCTACATCCAGGTGGTTCGACTGCACCACGCGCTGGCCGCGGCGCGGGCCACGCTGGCCCGGGGCGAGACTCCGCAGTGGGCCGACATCGCAGTACGCAGTGGCTTCTACGACCAATCGCACCTGCTCGCCGGGTTCCGGGAAGCGGTGGGAGTACCCCCGAACACGTTGCTGCACGATGTCCGTTTTCTCCAAGCGCCCGCACAACGACGCTGACACGCTCCAGGCATGGGCGATGACGTTGTCGAGGAGATCTTCGACTGGCACCGGGAGACCGCGCGGGAGGGCCTCGCCGGCGATGGCGTGCGTTTCCTGGAGGGTCCCGGCGCCTGGGCGGTACACGGCCATGCCGAAGTCCAGCAGGTACTGACCGACCACCAGGTGTTCTCCTCCGACGAGCTGCGTTACAGCGCGCGACCTGTGCCGCACCGCGACAACCCCGTCCTGGGCAGCCTGGCCGCGATCGACCCACCGCGGCACCACCTGCTGCGCAAGCTGGTCAGCCGGGCCTTCACCCCTCGCGCGACGCAGACTCTGCTGCCCTCGATCACCGACACGGTGCGGGCCCAGCTGGCCGGCGTGGACGGTGAGCTGGACGTCATCGGCCGGCTCGGCCACCCCTTGCCGGTGCGCACCATCAGCGCGCTGCTCGGCGTCGAGCCCGTCCGGCAGCCGGACTTCGTGCGCTGGACCGAGGCGATCACCTCCTTCGCCGGCTCGTTCACCCAGGACCCGGCACGCCGGGCGGCGTTCCGAACCGCGCGGGCCGAGCTGTCCGCGTACTTCCGAGAGGTATTCGCAGACCGTCGCGACCGCCCCCGGGACGACATCATCAGCGTCCTGCTGGCCGCCGAGCCGGACGGCAGCCGGCTCACCGACGACGAACTGCTCAACTTCTGCGCACTGCTGCTCATCAACGGCCACGAGACCACCAGGACATTGCTGGTCAACACCGTCCTGTGCCTGACGGCCCACCCGGACGCGCTGGCCGAACTGCGCGCGAACCCCGATCTGGTGCCCACTGCCATCGAGGAGGTCCTGCGATTCCTCCCGCCGATCGGCGGCACCGACCGGTTCACCACCGGCCCGGCCGGCATCGCCGGGCACGCGATCGACCCCGGGCAGCGGGTGATCGCCATGATCCTCGCAGCCAACCGGGACCCCAGGGTGTTCGCAGATCCGGACCGGTTCCGGCCGGACCGCGCACCTGGCGAACACCTGTCCTTCGGTCGCGGCGTGCACTTCTGCCTCGGCGCGCACCTGGCCCGGCACCAGGTCGCGATCGCGGTACGCGCGCTCCTGCACCGGCGCCCCGGCCCATGGTCGGTAGGCCGGATCGACACCGCCCGCACACCGGTCGGCATCGACGTCCTCGACCTCGCCCTGACCGGACCGGACGACTCCTGACGAGCGGCCCTCAGGTCTTCGGGGACTGCGGCGCGTCCGTCCGGGATGCCCAGTTCAGGAGGGCGAAGCCCAACGCCAGCCCCAGCATGGTGTACACGCCGCGCGGCCAGAAGATGTGGCTGTCGATGAAGGACCAGCCCGAGATCAGGAGCACGGCCGTCCCGGGAAGAACCCGGATGCCGTGCCGGGGCAGCAGCGCCACCGCGGTGGCCACGACGGCGATGATGAGGGCGAAGGCCCCGATGTGTCCGAGTACATCGGCCTTTTCGTAGAGCGGGGTTTTCAGCGCTTGCAGGTTCGCTTCCCGGTGAGCGTGCTCGACCGTCGTTCCCGCCGCGATGCCGGCGACCGCGTCAAGCCCGGTGTAGAAGGTGGAGTACGCGAAGGCGGCGATCCAGGCCACCACGGTGGCCGCACCCGGGAGATCACGGCGCGGCCGACCCCACAGGACGACCAGCAGCCCAAGGGGCAGCAGCGGAAAGACCGGCAGTAGAACGACGTGCATGTTCGCCCAATGGGTGGCGGTCGCCCTGGACAGCCCGCCAGGGTGCATCAGGCCCGCCACGGCCAGCACGAGCGGCGTTGCGATTACCAGAGCCATGCTTCGGATGGTCGACACGCGGCGATCGTAGGACCGCCGGGCCTCCCCGTCAGATCACGTAAGAGGTTCGTAAGCGCAGGCACACGCGCGGGTCAGCGGCCGAGGGCTTGGCGGAGGGTGAGGAGGGTCGCGATGACCGGGGGCAGGACCTCGTGGATGTCGGCGGTGCGGAACATGTGCACCAGCGTGAGGGCGGCCCCGTAGAGGAAGAACACGAATACCCACAGCGCCAAGAAGCAGAGGAAGACGAAGTACGCGAGCAGCGCGTAGAAGGACCCGGTCGGATTCTCGGGCGGATCCCCGACCGGGCCGCCGGTCAGTCGCGACCTGGTCGAACCGCTGGTAGGCCACCGACCCGGCGTCCGAGACGAGGCGGTACGACACCAGGACCCACACCACTGCGACGAGACCGACCACCGCACGCAGGACCTGCACCTTGCGCACCGACGGATCGTCCACCCGGCCCGGCCGCGACGGCCGGCACACCTGACGCCCGGCCAAGAAGGGGTTGAGCAGCCGTAGCATCCGCCACGTCCGCGACGGCGGCCGCGGCGGCACGGGTGGTGGCCCCCAGCCCGGCTGCGGACCCGACCGCACATGCTACCGGGCACCATTCCAGAAGCACTGGACCGAACGGAATATCCATACAATCCAGGTGTGAGGACTGGCAGCGATCACCCTCAGGCGAGACGCGAACCCGTCACGCACTCCCGCGCCAGTCGCCGCCGGCCGCCGGATCGGTCGTGCACCGACTACTTGCAAGCTCCGATGATCACGGCCGCGAGGGCGATGGCCATTGTCAGGGTCCCGCCGAACGCCTTGGCACCCGCCATCACCGCCGCCGGCCGGCTGAGACCGGCCTTGCCGGCCAGGACGGCGGCCGCCACCCCGGCAAGCGTCGCGCCGAGCGTCGTGATCGCGAAGGCGAGCACGAACAGAACGATTCCGATCTCAATGGGGCTCATGGGCCTCCGCCTTTCCTCACCCGCACGTCCGAGCGGGAACACAAGGCTCATCGAGATTTGGTTCGCCAGCGTTCATCTGAACAAGAACGAACGCATTCGAACGCAGCCCCGGCGGAGGTGACATGAAGCCAGACGACGAATCTGCTGCGGCGTTGGATGACCTCAAGCGGCGCCTGAGGCAGTCGCGGCATGAGCAGGGGCTGACCATGTCCGTCCTGGCGAGTAGGGCCCAACTTGGTCGCACAACGATCAGCCAGGCGCTCAGCGGCGACTCGAAGAAGGTCCCGAGCGAAGCCACTGTCATCCGGCTCGCGAAGGCTTTACGAGTCGCACCAGAGCCCCTGCTGGCCCTCCGAAACCAAGCAGACCCAGCGGCGGGCATCCGTGGCACGGCCGCGCCGATCCCGCCGCAGGTCCAGCGGGTCGGCGAGGCCGACCTCACCGAGCTCGGCGTCCACCCTGCGCTCGGCCTTGCCGACGCCCGCCCCACCGACGAGGGCGGACGGCACGCCTGGTACCCCCCGTACGTGCCACGCGACCGGGACGGATTGATCGATTCTGCGTTGGCACGCGGCGGCCTGGTCATCGTCGAGGGCCGCTCAGGTGCGGGCAAGAGCCGGTCCGCCGCCGAGGCCATCCGCCGCGTCGCCGCCGACCGGCAGTTGCTGATCCCGGCGGACCGGGACGAGCTGGCGGCCCTGAGCGAGACGCCCGGCGGGCTTCGCGAGGCGGTCGTCTGGCTGGACAATCTCGAATGCTTCGGCGGGCCAGGCGGATTCGACCTGCGGATGCTCACCCGGCTGTGTCCGCGCGGGCGGCAGGACATGGTGGTTCTCGCGACCTTGCGGTCGGAGGAGCGGCAGCGGTTGGAGCAGCGGCCCGGCCTGGGGGAGGCGGCTTCGGCGGCGGACGCCCTGCGGGTGGCCGCGGTCATCCGGCTCGAATTGAGGTTCAGCCCCGTCGAAAGGGAGCGGGCGGCCGGGCTGCGCGACGATCCGCGCATCGCCGGCTGGCTCGACAGCGGCGATGCGACCGGCCTGGCCGAACACCTGGCCGCGGGTCCGCCGGCGGTGGCCCGGTGGCTGGCCGGGCGAGGCGGCCGGCACCTGCTCGGCGCCGCACTGGTCTCCGCCGCCGTCGACTGCCGCCGGCTGCACTACAACAGCAAGCCGCTGTCCCTGGACCTGCTCACCGAACTGGCCCGGTTCTATCTCGATCCCGCGGACGCCCACCGTCCCGACCGGCCGACCATCGAGGAGGCCCTGACCTGGGCGACCGAGCCGGTCAGCGGGGCGAGCTCATGCCTGCTGCCCCGGACCGACAACGGCTACTGGGCGTTCGACTACCTCGTCGACCATGCCCAGCACGATCCCGACGCACCGGCCATACCCGAACAGGTCCTCAGCACGCTGCTGTCCCGCCTTCCCGATCGCGATGCCAGGGCCGTCATCGGGCAGGTGGTCGCCGGCGTGCTCGACACCGACAAACCCCGGCTCGCGGATCTGGCCCTGGACCGGTTCGGGCGGATCGTCGGCTTCGACCGCGCTTGGGAGTTGGTGGGAGGCGTCCTGTCCGGCAGCTCGTCCTCCCACCGCGGCGAGGACTGGACATTCACAACCCGGTACCTGCGGTGGCTGCGCCCCTTCGCCGAGGAGGGCGGCCCCGTGGCGATGAGGCTTACCGGGATCACACTGTGCGCGGACGGGAGCCTCGACCAAGGAGAGGTCTGGCTGCGGCGCGCCGCCGAGGCCGGCGATGACGACGCGTTCCAGGAGATGGCGTCGCTGCTGCTGGACGCCGGGCGCGACGACGAACTGGAGTCCTGGATCGACAACGCCGTGACCGGGGGCCGGGGCCGCGGCGTCGTCGAGTTCGCCATAAGGCTGCTGGCCGAGGACAAACGGGTCGAGGCCGAGCACTGGTGCCGGTGGGCCGCAAACCTCGGCGGCACCGACGCGATGGTCGCCTTGGGCGAACTCTGCTGGGAGGACGGCAAGTGGGCCGAAGCCGAACGCCTTTTCACCGACGCCGCCGAGGCCGGCCATCCCATCGGCATGTTCAATCTCGCCCTCGTCCTCAAGCCCGAGCGCGGCCGTCGGAGTGAGGCCGACGCCTGGCTGCGCAAATCGGCTGAGGCGCGTTACGGCCGAGCGGTCCTCAACTACGCGATGCTGCTCGACCAATACGGCGACGAGGCCGGACTGGCGCAATGGCTGGAACGGGAGCGGGCGGCGGGCGACAGCGAACAAGTGTTCGCGTTCGCAAGGCAGTTGGCGTCCCGCGGCAATGTCCCGGGCGCCGAGCCCTGGTTCCGGCACGCCATGGAGATGGGCAACGTCACGGCGATCAGGGCGCTCGGCGACGTGAAACGCAGCCAGGGCAAGCTGCGTGAGGCCGCAGAATACTACCGGCAGGCAATCGACGCTGGCGACATCCTTGGCATGCAGCAGCTCGCCAACATCCACATCAAGCAGCATGAGCCCGAGAAGGCCGAACAAATCCTGCGCGAAATGCTCGAAGAACTCTTCGACTTCCGCGATAGATCGGAGACGGAAGAAGAAGCACTGGGCCAAGCAGCCCACCACCTCGGCCTCCTACTACAAAACCGAGGAGCCACCGAAGAAGCCCAGGACTACTACAAGATCGCCGCCACTCTCGGCAATACCGACGCGGCAAACAAGCTAGCGCGCCTTCAAAGGACCCCAAAGCCGGAAGGCGAATCACCACACCAGGACTCCACCTCGTAGACGCGGATGGCGTTAGCGTCGTCGTCCAGGCCGGAAATCGCGACCCGCACCACGTGCAGCGGAAAAACCTGGGGCGTGCCCAAATCGTGTTGACCGTCCCTGCCAGGCAGTGCTGGAGTCGGCAGGTGGACAGCATCCCCGCCAACCGGCAGTACTGGAACCAGATCAGCCGCGGCTACCAGCACGAGCACGACCCGCAGATCGGCGCCGCGCCCCGGCTGTGGGGCATGTACTCCATCCCCGACGCGCACCTGCACGCCCTGGGCGACGTTAAGGGCAAGCGCGTCCTCGAACTCGGCTGCGGCGCCGGCCAGTGGTCCAGGTCACTCGCCGCCGAGGGCGCCACCGTGGTCGGGCTCGACCTGTCCGAAGCTCAACTCGCCGCAGCAGCCCGCGCGATGGGAGCGGCCCGCTACCCGCTGGTGCAAGGCGCCGCCGAACTGCTCCCGTTCGCCGCCGGCAGCTTCGACCTGGTGTTCTGTGACCACGGCGGCCTCAGCTGGGCGCCCCCGCACCTGGCCGTCCCGCAGGCCGCACGCGTCCTGCGCCGCGGCGGGCGCCTAGTGTTCAACACCGCCAGCCCATGGTTCGAAGTCTGCTACGACGAAGACGCCCGCCGCGTGACCACCACGCTGCACCACGACTACTTCGGGCTGAACACCATCGCCGAAGACCAGGGTGCGGCCAGCTATCAGCTCACCTACGGCGACTGGATCAAGACCCTGCGCGGCGCGGGCCTCATCATCGACGACCTCATCGAGCCGCGGCCCGACCCCGGAACACCCAACGGCTACAACGAAACCGACCCGCCCGACTGGGCACGCCACTGGCCAGCAGAAATGCTCTGGATAACCCACAAACCGTAAACACCCCCACCCCAGGCCGCCCGCCCGGCGAGTTCCTCGCCGCTACCGGCGGCGAAATGTCCGTCTTCACCTCCGCCGAATACTTGGCTGGCTCCGGTCGGGCGGGCCGCCGGCGCGCAGGGTGCCCAGCCCGACGAGTGTGACCGGCCGGCCGTGGCGGCGGTCGAAGGGGCGGTCAGGATTGTCCTGGGCGTAGGTGGCGGGACGCGGACAAGCATGACGACAGCCATGTGGCCTCGGCGCGGTGGATGATCAAGTCTTCAACGGCGATCACTCCTTCCAAGGGACTGTCGACCCTGATCGAGCGGTCTCCGACGCGGAACACCTGCCAGTCCGCATCGCTGTGCCAGAGCCGAGCGGTGTTCTCGCCCAGGCGCTGAGCGAAGACGAGTTCCTCCCCGTACTCGTTCAGGAAGTAGCCGACGTAAGGGCTCTTCCTCTGGTGCGGAATCCTGCCAGGTTGAGCAGAGGGCCACATAGTTCACCCCGCGGCCTGCGCAGCGGCGCCGCAGCGCCGTGTTGTCGCCGGTTCCGGTAGGCCGTTGGCGAGGTGCCTGTTTGGGCAGGTCCTTTTCCAACGGCCCCCGGCCCGAACCGGACGTGCCCGCTTTCCAGGCATCCGGCTCTCCAGTGACTACTCCGT
>NZ_SMKY01000157.1 GCF_004349235.1 Actinomadura darangshiensis
GGTCTGCGCGCTCGTCGCTGGGGGCGGCGTAGGCGGCGGGCTCGTCCGCCAGGACGTGAGGCGGGCAGGGGGCGAACAGCTCGTCAGCGGTCCACTCGGGGAACATCGCTTCTAACACGCGGCAGTGGTCGGTGTAGGGCAGGCGTTTGAGTCCGCCGGATGTCCAGCGGTGGAGTTGGGCGCGGCTGGGTGCGGTGCCGGTGAGTTCGGGCGCGATCTTCTTGGCGGCCTGGTTGTAGGCGGCCTGGAACATGCCGTACCGGTGTAGGCGGCGTTGACGGATCACGACTTGCAACAGGATCGGTTGGGGAGACACCGGCCGTCCTCTCTGGGTGGGCGTTCACCAGGCTAGACGCACCGTGACTTGAAGACGAGACGAAGTCGAGACAGGTGTAAGACGTTGATGCGCAAGACGAGATGATCAGGGCGTCGTGACGCAACGTGACTTGTTGGCACGGTGTGGTCATGGCGAGCGATTGCACCTCTTGCGAGGGACGCGGGGTCAAGCGGCGTGTGGCGCGACGGACGTTGGCGCCGGGGCACGTGGCGGGCGTTCCGGCTGACAGCCGTCAGGACACCTGCCCCGATTGCTTGGGGACGGGCCAGGCGGCCGAGCGGCGGGACGGTGCGCAGTCGTGAACGCCAGGGATGTTGAGTTGCGGCTTCTGGCTGACCTGCGAACCTCGCTCCTCGGTCTGGGCCTGGCGGTCCGGCTGGATGAGGGAATGCCGGGGCTGCTGGTGGGCACGGCCAATCCGGGCCTGTTCGTGTGGGTGTTCGTCGGGGCCTCGGGGCGGACGTTCACCTGGAGACGCGACGACAGCAAGCACCCGGTCGACGACGTGCCAGGCGCGGCCGCCCAGGTCGCTCGCTTCGTGACCGCTCAGGGCGGACAGCTCAACGGGTCGGCTAACGACCACTTCGACTAGCGCTCTCGGCTGGCCCGATGGGCTGGCCAGTGCGCATTGAACGGCAGAGCCGGCGGCGTGACGAGGATGGCCCGCGGCGTGATCGGCCCCCCATTGATCACGCGTGTGTGGGTGGGCGGGCCAGACCCCGCGCCGTCGGCTCTGCTTCCAACGAAAGCGAGAGACTGGTGATGGGTCCTTCTATCTCCCGTGATGCTGAGCTTCGTGTGCTGGGTGACTTGTGCCGGGCCCTGGTCGCGCATGGTCTGTGCGTCCAGTTGCGTGACGCGATTCCCGGTCTGACGATCACCCGGACGGGTGGGACGACGCTGGACATCGTCGGCTACGTCGTGGTGAACCGGCGCAAGGGCCAGGTCTCGTGGTGGCGGGTCGACAATCTTCACCCGGTCAACGACCTGGACGGCGCGGTCGAGCGGATCATCGCGTTCATGGCCGAGTCGGCGGCGTCCAACCGTCCGGGGCCTCGGCCATGAGGTCGTGGGGCGGTGATGCTGCCGATGATGTGACGGCGGCGATCATCACGCTGGAACGCCGGTTCCCGGGCGCGTCGGTCTGGTTCGGACGGCACACGTTCCGGTGGTGGGCGATGATGCCGGGCTCTACGCGGTGGGTGCTCTGTGAAGCGATGACGCCCATGCAGCTCGCAGACAGGATGGCTGAGGCGTACGGGTCGACTGTTCACGGCGGAGTAGTCGGGCCTGCTGGTCTCCGGTAGTCGTGACTTAGTAGCAGGGTCCCAGTAGGTTGACAGGTAACAAATCCTGGTAAGACAACCTGTCGGATGATGGACGGTCGAGATGAGCCTTGAATCTGTGCCGCCAAAATACGCCCAGCTCGTCACGGAGCTTCAACGGCGCATCGAAGCAGGCCAGTACGCCCCCGGCTCGGCGATGCCTAGTGAACACCAGCTCATCGACGAGTTCGGGGTGAGTCGACCGACCGTGGTTGCGGCCCTGCGGGTTCTCCGCGATCAAGGGTGGATCGACTCCCGGCAGGGCAAAGGCCGGTTCGTTCGGGGCCGTCCTGCCCTGGCCTCGCTGGAGAACGCGCGGGCCGGTCAGGTCCGGTTGGCTGGCTCGGAGGCGGCCGTCCCTGGTGAGGTGCTGGCCGCTGGGGTCGTGGACGCTTCGAACCGTGTGCGCACGTTGCTTGGGCTCGACTCGTCCGGCAAGGCGTTCCTTCGCCGGCGACTGCTGACGGCTGATGATGCGCCGTCTGAACTTCTCTCCCTCTGGCTTCCCCTCGACCTGGCTGAGGGGACGGACCTGACCAGTGGTACGCCCCTGGAACAGGGCGTGCGGGAGCATCTGGAGTCCCGCAAAGGCGTGGTGTTGGATCACGTCATCGAGCACATCGTCGCGAGGATGCCGACCGGCGAGGAAGCGCGCGTGCTGGCCATGCATAAGGGGACGCCGGTCCTCGTCGTGTACGCGACCGCTCGGGACGCTGCTGGTCGTCCGCTCCTGGTGGTCGACACGGTCATGCCTGCTGACCTGCATGAGCTGGAAGACGCCTACCCGCTGGCGTGACCGTATCCGGCCACACGCCGGTTAGTTACTTGATAGACCAAGCTGGGTACGCTTATGATCACACTTGATAGGTCAACTGACAGACAGTTGACCGGATGGGATGTGATCAAGATGGCGGTGCAAGGTCCGTTCAAGGTCGCGTTCGGGGACGTGTTCCCGTTCGGGGCGTTCGTCAAGGGCGGTGTCGAGCCGGTGCGGGACTTCGACCGGTCGACCCGCGAGAACTTCGTGCAGGCCCGTGACAAGGAGACCGGCGAACTGGTGTGGGCGGTGGAGGTTCTCGACGCCGACCCCGAGTCCAAGGGGACGTTCAAGGTCAAGCTGATGGCGCCGGTTCAGCCGCTGGTTCCGGAGGCTCCGGCGGGGTTCCCGTTCGTGCCGGTGGAGTTCGATGGGCTGGCGGTGACCCCGTACGTCAACAGCGGCACGGGCCGTCTGGCCTACTCGCTCAAGGCGGCGGCGGTGCGTCCGGCCAACTTCAAGGGCAACGGCTCGTCCCGGACGGCGGGCAAGGACAACGCGGCGAAGGATGCTGCGTGATGGCGGGCGGGCGCATGTCGGCGCTGTCGCTGCCCATCGACACGACCGCGAGTGTGGAGTTCAAGCCGTTCCGGGCGCGTACGCCGCTGTTCACGGTGAAGGCGGGGCGGGTGCTGGTCACCCTCACCCTTCCCGAGCGGATCAACGCCGGGGACGTGGAGTTCGCGCGCGGCCTGGCCGAAGAGGCGGCGGCGTACGCGGTGGAGGTGGAGCGGCTGTACCGCTCCGGTCGCCGTCCCTCGTCCGGCCGTGCCTCGCGCCGGTCCTCGTCGGGGCGGGCGGTGGCCTGATGGATGCCTACAGCTACACAACGGTCTCGGTCGAGTCGGACGGGACGGCCAAGGTTCATGTGGCCATGCACCCGGACGAGGACGTGACGGTCTACTGCACGCCGGGCCGTGACCGGGCGCAGATCTCAGTGATGCACGCGCGTGCCGATGTGACGATCTGCCCGACGGACGCGACCGCGCCCTCTACCGGTGACGTCCAGGTCGCGCGCCAGCTCGCCGCCGCGTTCGCGACCTACGCGGCCGAGGTCGAGCGGCTTCACAACGAGAACGCTGCCGGGGCCGCAGACACAGCGGCCTGAAATGCAGGCGGGGCGGCTGGAGGTCGCATCTCCGGCCGCCCCTTCCTCTCTCCCCTGAACCACACAAAGAAGAGGTGTGCCCATCATGGCATGGGAGTTTCGCAAGCTCGGTCCGGGCGAAAACGTCGCCGTAGAAGCACAGCGTGACCCGTTCGCCGCGCCCAAGTGGGCGCCGCCGGTGTGGCACATGCCCGAGGGCCTGGTCCTGCTCGTCAACGTCGTCCGCGCTCTCGTCCGCACGGCCGTGTTCCTGGTCCGCAACATCGTCCCCGTCTCCGTCCTGTCCGTCCTGGGCTGGCTCGGTGTCCAGTTCGGGTGGCCGGTCCCCGTCCTGGTCCTGGCCCTCGTCGTCCTGGCCCTGAGTGTGTGGGTGCTGGTGGACCGCCGGTCCTTCGTCCGCTGGGTCGCTCGTCCGGCGCGTGCCCGGTGGCGACTCGTCTTCGTGTACCGGCGGGACTGGCAACCGGTCTTGGTCACGGCGGGCCTGACCAAGGTGCACAAGGGGCGGGAGTATCTGCCGTCGCTGGTGCGGGTCCGGTGCGGCCCGACGTCGGATCGGGTGCTGGTGAAGATGCTCAAGGGGCAGGCACCGGACGCCTGGGAACAGGTCGCGGTCAACCTCGCGCACGGGTTCGGCGCCACCCTGGTCCGCGTCCGGGACGGGGACCGTCCGGGCCGTATCTGGCTGGAGTTCGTCCGCCGCGATGCCCTCGCCGTCCCCCTCCCCGCGCTACCCGTCCCGGACGCGGCCGACGTCGACCTGTCCGGGGTGGAGATCGGACGGCAAGAGGACGGTTCGCCTTGGCGGCTGCGGCTCCTCGGGACGCATGTGTTGATCGCGGGGGCGACGGGGGCCGGCAAGGGCTCGGTCATCTGGTCGACCATTCGCGCCCTGCTGCCGCTGATGCTCGGCGGGCTGGTGGAGGTGTGGGCGATCGACCCCAAACGCATGGAGCTGAGCTTTGGGCGGGCGCTGTTCGAGCGGTACGGGCGCTACTCCTCCGACCCCAAGGGCGGCATGGTCGAACTTCTGGAGGCGGCGGCCGAAGACATGAACGCCCGCGCCGAACTCTTCGCGGGTGTCACCCGGTCGTTCACGCCCTCGCATGAGCACCCGTTCCGGGTCATCGTGGTGGATGAGCTGGCGTTCCTGACCGCCTACTGCCCCGAACGCGACCTACGCAAGCGGGCCGAGTCGGCACTGGCCGTGCTCACCAGTCAGGGCCGGTCGGTGGGGTACTGCGTGATCGGTGCGCAGCAGGACGCCCGCAAAGAGGTCAACAACCTGCGCAACCTGTTCCCCGACCGCATCGCCCTGCGCCTGGACGAAGACGAACAAGTCGACATGGTCCTTGGCGACGGTGCCCGCGACCGCGGCGCGTTCGCTGATCAGATCTCCTCCATCCCGCAGATCGGCGCCGGAGTCGGGTTCGTCCGGCTGGAAGCCTCACCGGATCCGGTGCGGGTGCGGGCCGCCTACGTCTGCGACGCCGATATCCGCGCGATGGTCGCGCTCGGCCTGCCTGAACTCGACATCGAGGGGGCCGCGTGACCAAAGCTGCTCCCACCGCCACCCGACCCACCGTCACACAGCCCACCCTGGACGCTCCCGACGTCGCCCCCTCGCCGGTCGACGACTCCTCCGGGGCTGTGGTCAAGACGCTGCCCCCGCTGGCGCGCGGTGTCCTGGAAGCGGTCGCCGTCGAACAAGGCGTCTGCATCCGCCCTGTGCCCATGCGGCGGGTCGACCTGAACACGGGCGCGGCCGAAGTCGTCTACGTCCCGTGCGGTCACACCCTGGCCTCGGTGTGCCCCTCGTGCGCTGAACGCAAGCGCAAGCTGCGGGCCGTCCAATGCAATCAGGGCTGGCACCTGACCTCCGAACCGGTCATCACGCGGGCTGATCCCGACGCTGAGCAACGCGCGTGGATGGAACTTCGGGCACAAGCCCAAGCCGCGCGTGACCGTGCGGGCTTGGAGGGGACGGCGGACGGGGAAGACGCCTCGTTCTGGGATGCCGTGGTGCGTGACCTCGACATCGAACTAGAACGCTCCGGGGTCCGCGGTGCCCTCAAGACCGGTGAGGAGAGCAAGGGCCGGCGCTCCCGGTCGACTCGGCGGCGGCAGGATGCGCCGGACCTTCCTCGGCGTCCGGTCGACTCCCGCACGGTCGGCAAGGTGTACCGGGGCCGCGATGGGATGACGTTCCGGCCTTCGATCTTCCTGACCCTGACGTTGGACTCCTACGGGCGGGTTCGGGGCGATGGAACTCCGGTCGACCCGGACGCCTACGACTACACGCGGGCCGCGCGGGACGCGTTGCACTTCTCCAAGCTGGTGGACCGGTTCGTGCAGAACCTGCGCCGGTTCGTCGGCTACGACGTCCAGTACTTCGCCACCGTCGAACCCCAACGCCGGTTGGCTCCCCACCTGCACATGGCCATACGCGGGACGATTTCGCGGGCTGAACTGCGGCAGGTAGTAGCGGCCACCTATCACCAGGTGTGGTGGCCGTCGACCGACCGTGTCCTCTTCTCCGGGGATCACCTGCCGGTCTGGGACGAGGTTGCGGGCGAGAACGGCGGCTACCTCGACCCGGCAACCGGTGAGGTCCTCCCGACCTGGGATGAGGCGCTAGACAAGCTGGGCCTGGACGAGGATGCCGAACCCTTGCACGTGGTGAAGTTCGGGCGGCAGATCGACGCACAGGGCGTGATGGCCGATTCCCAGCAGTCCCGCAAGCTGATCGGCTACCTGACCAAGTACCTGGTCAAGGGCGTCGCCGAGTGCCACGAAGCGGAGACTAACGCGCAGCGTGAGCACGTCGACCGGATGGCCGAGACCCTCCGCTATGAGCCGTGCTCGCCCACGTGCGCGAACTGGCTGCGCTACGGCGTCCAGCCCAAGAACCCGCGGGAAGGCATGACGCCGGGCTTCTGCAAGGGCAAAGCACATCGCCGCGAACACCTCGGCTACGGCGGCCGCCGCGTCCTGGTCTCCCGCAAATGGTCCGGCAAGACCCTGGCTGATCACAAAGCCGACCGCAAGGCGTGGGTCCTGGCGCGGCTGGCTGAGGCCGGTGTCCCGGTCCTCAACCCGGCCGACCCGAACGCCGTCCACGTCTGGGAACGCGCCGGTCCCGCTGACCCCGACGTCAAGTCCAGAGAAGCGCGCCTCCTGCACCTGATCAACGAACGCGTCACCCGCCGCGCCCAACTCGACCAAGCAACCCAGAACCCCACCCCCGAACTTTCGGCAACTGCGGAGGCAGCGTGAGCACTCGGCGCGATGAACTCCTGACAGTCCCCCAAGTCCTTGAAGAACTGGGGGGCGTGTCTGAGCGGACGTTCTACCGCTGGCGCGAGATCGGGAAGGCGCCGGAAGCGCTCCGGCTCCCGAACAACGAACTTCGCATCTGGCGTAGTGAGCTGATGCGCTGGCTCGGGACCCTCCAGGAGGCGGCGTGAGGACGTCCTACAAGGTCAAGTTCTGGGAGATCCGTCCGAATAAGGCCGGGCCGAGGTCGGGCAAGCCAGGCAAGGTCATCTCATACACGGTGCGATGGACGGTCGCCGGGCGGGAGAGGTCGCAGACGTTCCAGCGGTCGACGCAAGCGAAGAACTTCCTGTCTGACCTGCGGCAGGCTGCGAAGAACGGCGAAGAGTTCGACCTCGACTCGGGGTTGCCGCTGTCCACGCTTCCGGACGATGCGCCGGAGAAGCCTGCACGTACGTGGCTGGAGTTCAGCCGGGCCTACGTCGACATGAAGTGGCAGGGCGCTGCTCCCAACAGCCGTGACGGGCTTACCGAGACGATCGCGACGGTTTCGCCTGCGCTGGTACGAGAGGACGCGCCGGAGTCGCCCGACTTGGAAGTTCTCCGGCGGGCGCTGCGCGCCTACTACCTGGCTCCGCAGGATCGGGAGAAGCCTCGACCCGCCGAGATCGCTGAGGCGCTCTACTGGCTGGAGAAGGCATCTCTGGACATGCCGGAGGTTGCCAAGCCTGCCAACGTCCGGGCCGCGCTCAACGCACTCTCGCGACGACTGGACGGCAAACCGGCGGCTGCCTCGACGGTGGCCCGTAAGCGGGCGGTCCTCTACAACGCCTTCGAGTACGCGGTCGAACTGGAGGAGTTCGACCGGAACCCGATCGACAGGGTCAAGTGGACTCCGCCCAAGCTCGCCGAAGAGGTCAACTGGCGCGTCGTGATCGGGCCTCGCCAGATGCGGGAGTGTCTAACGGCGGTCACCTACATCGGCAAGCGGGGAAGGGGCCGGCGACTGCGGGCGCTGTACGCCTGCATGTACTACGCGGCGCTTCGTCCGGCTGAGGCGGTGGCGCTGCTCAAGGGTGACTGCCATCTTCCGGCAACTGGCTGGGGACAGCTCGTCCTGACTCGGTCGCTGCCCGAGACGGGGTCGCGGTGGACGGACAGCGGGTCGACTCACGAGCAACGCGGGCTCAAGCTCCGTCCGCTGGCCGAGGTCCGTACGGTCCCGATCCCGCCGGTACTGGTGGAGGTCCTCCGGGGGCACATCGCCGAGTTCGGGACGGCTGCGGACGGGAGGATCTTCCAGACCGAGCGGGGCGGCATCGTCGGATCGACGGCCTACGGCGATGTCTGGGCGGCGACTCGGGCTCTGGCCTTCACACCTGAACAGGTCGCCTCTCCCCTGGCGCGGCGGCCGTACGACCTGCGCCACGCGGGGGTGTCCCTGTGGCTCAACTCCGGTGTTCCGGCAACCGAGGTCGCCGAACGTGCGGGCCACAGCGTCAAGGTCCTGTTGCAGGTCTATGCGAAGTGCATCCTGGGCCAACACGACCGAGCGAACCAGCGAATCGACGATGCTCTCGATGACTGATCCGATCTACTCTGTAGGGGCTCCGGTTTGCACTGGAGCCCCTTCGCCGTTCCCGGCGCGACCTGCGGGAACGCACTCGGACTCATTCCGCGTATATTCCGGGACCAGTGACAACCGGGTGCGTTCGGTGGCATCTGGCTGCATGCGGAGGATCTTG
Organism: Actinomadura darangshiensis; assembly: GCF_004349235.1. Lineage (GTDB taxonomy): Bacteria > Actinomycetota > Actinomycetes > Streptosporangiales > Streptosporangiaceae > Spirillospora > Spirillospora darangshiensis. The sequence continues at coordinate 8,609 of NZ_SMKY01000157.1, forward strand.
GAAAGCGAACAGCCTCTGACCGTTTGCACTGGTCAGAGGCTGTTTCAGCACGTGTGGCGGGTCCAGGATTCGAACCTGGGTAGGCTAAGCCGACGGATTTACAGTCCGCTCCCATTGGCCACTCGGGCAACCCGCCGTGGTGTCGCTTGCGCGACGGCACTCGAAAGGATAGCGGACGGTGGGAGTGGGTGTGACATCGAGGGCTCGGGGAGTCGATACGCTCTCTGGACCGTGATGTTGCTGCTGAGGGGATGTGTGCGCGATGGCCGATTCGTCGTTTGACGTGGTGTCGAAGCTGGACCGGCAGGAGGTCGACAACGCGCTGAACCAGGCCGCCAAGGAGGTGGCGAACCGGTTCGACTTCCGGAACGTGGACGCGGGGATCAAGTGGTCCGGGGAGTCGGTCGAGGTCCAGGCGAACACCGAGGAGCGGGCGAACGCCGTGCTGGACGTGTTCAAGGACAAGCTCGTCAAGCGGGGGATCTCGTTGAAGGCGATCGATGCCGGAGAGCCGAAGCTGTCCGGGAAGGTGCACAAGCTGGGCGTGGCGCTCAAGGAGGGGATCGCCCAGGAGGACGCCAAGAAGATCGGGAAGATCATCCGGGACGAGGCGGCCAAGGGCGTCAAGGTGCAGATCCAGGGGGACGAGCTGCGGGTCAGCTCGAAGAAGAAGGACGACCTGCAGGACGTCATCAACCTGCTCAAGGGCAAGGATCTTGATGTGGCGCTGCAGTTCGTCAACTACCGGTAGCCCGGCATAGGAGCGCGCCGGCCCCATCCCCCGCAGAAGTGGCCGGCGCGCTCTCGTGTGTTATGACGCGGCGGAGCCCGGAATGGTTCGGACTAGCGGTGGCCCGCCATCTGTTCCAGGCGGGCTATGCGGTCGGCGGTCGGGGGGTGGGTGGAGAAGAGCTTGCCGATGCCGGCGCCCTGGAAGGGGTTGGCGATCATCAGGGCGCTGGTGGTGGCGAGTTCGGGGTCCTGCGGCAGCGGCATCGCGCGGGTGCCGGCGTCGATCTTGCGGAGGGCGGACGCCAGGGCGAGCGGGTCGCCGGTGAGGCGGGCGCCGGCGGCGTCGGCGGAGTACTCGCGGGTGCGGCTGATCGCCATCTGGACGACGGCGGCGGCGACCGGGCCGAGGACGAGCATCATGAGGGCGCCGAGGATGCCGGGGCCGTCGTCGTCCTCGGCGCGGCCGAGCGGCAGGAAGATCGCCAGGTGGGACAGGTAGGTGATCACGGTGGCGATGGCGGCGGCGACCGAGGAGATCAGGATGTCGCGGTTGTAGACGTGGGACAGCTCGTGGCCGAGGACGGCGCGCAGTTCGCGTTCGTCCAGCATCTGGAGGATGCCGCGGGTGCAGCAGACGGCGGCGTTGCGCGGGTTGCGGCCGGTGGCGAACGCGTTGGGCTGCCGGGTCTCCGAGACGTAGAGGCGCGGCATGGGCTGGCGGGCGGAGGTCGACAGTTCCCGGACGAGCCGGTACAGCGTCGGCGCCTCGACCTCGCCGACCGGGTGGGCGCGCATGGAGCGCAGCGCGATCCGGTCGCTGAACACGTAGGCGACGCCGTTGGTGCCGAGCGCGATGACCAGCGCGATCGTCAGCCCGGCGGTGCCGCCGAACGCCCAGCCGGCGACGAGCAGCAATGCCGACAGCGCGGCGATCAGTCCCGCCGTCTTGACGCCGTTGAACTGCACTTTCCGTCTGCCTCCCCGTCGACCCCGGCTTGAACGTCAACGGTTTGACCTGGGTGAACGTTCCCGTCTAGGTGGCTTGCACCACTGTCTGCAGGACTATCTGCGGTGCGATCGACAGGACGACGGCACCTGCGGCGGCCGCGGCGATCGCGGCGCGTGCGCCGACCCCGGGTGCGGCGTCGTAGGATTCGTCGGTGGACGGGGTGAACAGCCGGACCGCCCAGGCGAGGTAGTAGTACAGCCCGATCACCGTGTTGATCGCCATCACGACGGCGAGCCAGGTGACGCCGCCGGCGACGGTGGCGCGGAACACGACGACCTTGGCGAACAGTCCCATGACGCCCGGCGGCAGGCCGGCCAGGCAGATCAGGAAGAAGGCGAGGGCGGTGGCGACGGCGGGGCTGCGGCGGGCGAGGCCGCGGTAGTCGTCGAGGGTGTCCCAGCGGCCGTGGCGGTGGAAGCCGATCACGACGGCGAACGCGCCGATGTTCATGACGGCGTAGAGGGCGACGTAGGCGGTGGTGGCGGCGACGGCCTCGGGGAGCCGGTGCGAGCCGACCGCGAGCGGCGCGAGCATGTAGCCGGACTGGGCGACCGACGACCAGGCCAGTAGCCTGATCGCGGTGCGCTGGCGGAGTGCGGCGAGGTTCCCGAGCGTCATGGTGAGCGCGGCGAGGACGGCGATGACGGGCCCCCACACGTGCCCGTAGGCGGGCAGGCCGAGGGCCAGGACGATCGCGAGCCCGGCGAATCCGGCGGCCTTCGAGACGACGGAGAGGAACGCGGCGACGGGCAGCGGGGAGCCCTGGTAGACGTCCGGCGCCCAGAAGTGGAAGGGGACGGCGGCGACCTTGAACGCGAACCCGGCGAGGACGAGGACGGAGCCGACGGCCGCGACCGGGTCCAGGTCGGAGTCCAAAGAGGCGAGGGCGGGCGCGATCCGGTCCAGGTGCATGGCGCCGGTCGCGCCGTACACGAGGCTGATGCCGAACAGCATGATCGCGGTGGAGACGACGGAGACGAGGAACAGTTTCAGTGCGGCCTCGGACGCCGTCCCGTCGTAGCGGCGGAGCGCGGACAGTGCGAACACCGGCAGCGACAGCGTCTCCAGCGCGACGATGAGGAGGACCAGGTCGCGGGCCGCGACGAGCGCGAGGGCTCCGATCACGGCGGCGAGCAGCAGGAAGTGGTACTCCCCGACCGGCATCTTGGAGTCGGTGATCTCCCGCTGCGACAGCAGGACGACGATCACGGCCGCGCCGAGGACGATCCCCTGGAACAGCAGCGTGAAGTCGTCGGCGACGTAGGAGCAGGACCGGGGGCCGCCGTGCCGCAGGCCGTCCGGCAGGCACAGTGTGGCGCGGCGGTCGCCGCCGGCGAGCACGATCACGGCGATCAGCGCGACGGCGAGGGACCCGCCGGACACCAGGGACAGGACGCGGCGGGGCGCGTCGAAGGCGTCCGCGAGCAGCAGCCCGATGGCGGCGACGGCGAGGATCAGCGGCGGTGCGAGTGCCGCGTAGTCGATGTCCTGGATCATCAGCCGCCTCCGAGCAGTGCGCGGACCGGACCCGTGGTCACGTCCAGCAGGGTCTTCGGCCAGAGGCCGACCAGCAGCGTCAGCGCGATCAGCGGCACCCAGGCGGCGTACTCCTGCATGGAGACGGCCGCGCCGGTCGGCCGCGCGACCCCGTCGACGGGACCGTGGGTGAGCTTGGCGAGCATCCGCAGGAAGTAGGCGGCGGTCAGCACGGCGCCCAGCGCGGCGACCGCCATGAACGTGACGAACGTCTCACGCGGCAGGTCGGCGTGCGGACGGTACGCGCCGACCAGTGCGAGCACCTCGCCCCAGAATCCGGCGAGCCCGGGGAGCCCGAGGGACGCGACGGACGCGAACGTCAGGATCGACGCCAGCCGCGGGGACGTGCTGAGCATGCCGCCGCCGATCGCGTTCATGTCGCCCGTCCCCCAGCGTTCCTTGACGGAACCGGCGAGGAAGAACAGCAGGCTGGTGATGAGGCCGTGCGCGATGTTGCCGAAGAGGGCGGCGTTGATGCCGACGGGCGTGAGCGTCGCGATGCCGAGCAGGACGAATCCCATGTGCCCGACGGACGAGTAGGCGATCATCCGTTTGAGGTCGCTCTGGGCGAGGCAGGCGAGCGCGCCGTAGATGATCCCGATGACGGCGAGGAGGCCGAGCCATGGCGCCCAGAATTGCGCGCCGTCCGGGGCGAGCGGCAGCGCGACGCGGACCAGCCCGTACGTGCCCATCTTCAGCAGCACCCCGGCCAGCAGGACGGACCCGACCGTCGGCGCCTCGGTGTGCGCGTCCGGCAGCCAGGTGTGCAGCGGCCACATCGGCGCCTTCACCGCGAAACCGATGCCCATCAGGGCGAACGCCGTGATCTGGATGCCGTGCGACAGGCCGGACCCGTGCCGGGCGGCGAGGTCGGTCATGTCGAGCGTGCCCGCCTCGGCGCCGACGAGCAGCATCCCGGCGAGCAGGAGGCCGGAGCCGAGGAGCGTGTAGAGGATGAACTTGAAGGCGGCGGCCCGGCGTCCCGCCCCGCCCCACAGCATGATCACCACGTACATGGGGATCAGGACGGTCTCGAAGAACACGAAGAACAGGACGAGGTCGAGGGCGACGAACGTGCCGAGCATCCCGATCTCCAGGACGAACAGCAGCGCGGTCAGCAGCCGGATCATGCCGCCCGCGGGCGGGTGCCGCAGCGTGTAGAGGAAGCACAGGAACGTCAGCAGGGCGGTCAGCACGACCAGCGGCAGCGAGATCCCGTCCACGCCGAGGTGGAAGCGCAGGCCGATCGCGGGCGCCCAGGCGTGGTCGACCTCCAGCTGCATGCGGGACGTGTCGCCGAAGTCGAACGCCGTCATCGCGGAGATCGCGACGAGGAGGGTGGCGGCGGACACGGCCGTCCCGAACGCGCGGACGGCGAAGTCGGTGCGCAGGAACCGGCTCGCCGGGACGAGCATGGCGAGGGCCCCGCACAGCGGGATCGCCATCATCAGCACGAAGATCACTGGAAGATCACCACCGCGGCGACGATGACGGCGACACCGGCGAGCAGGCCGGTGAGGTAGGTCTGCGGGTTTCCGTTCTGGATGATCCTGACCAGGCCGGCGAGGCGTCGTGCGCCCGCTCCGGTCCCGACGACGGCGGCGTCGACGCGTCTGCGGTCGAACAGGACGACGTGCCGCGCCAGTGCCTCGACCGGGCGGACGATCGCCATCGCGTACAACTCGTCCACGAAGAAGGCCCGAGCGAAGACGGGACGCACCGGCCCGAGCGCGCGCGCGGGATCGAGTGCCGGGTCACGGTTCCAGACGAGGAACGCGACGCCCGCCCCTAGCGCGAGCAACAGAACGCTAAGCAACGAGGCTCCAAGGTGCGGGCGCAGTTCCGACGCCCCGAGCCCGAAGAAACCGAGGATCGCGGCGGGAACCGCTAGCGCCGCCACCGTCCACGACATGAACTTCGACGGCTCCCGGATCTCGTACGACCCGCGCGGCTCACCGAAGAACGTCATCAACCACGCACGCGTCGCATAGGCCGCCGTAAGCACGACCGTGAGAAGCAGTCCCAGATAGACGAGCCACGCCACCCCGCCTGGGAGGCCCTCGTCCAGCCGGTAGGTCCACACCGGCCCGTCGACCGCCTTGGGAGGCGCGTAGGCGAACCATCCCCCGCTCGTTTTTTCGTCACCACCGTGGGTGGCGGCGTGCTGGGCGGCCTCTATGACGGAGTCCTTGCTGAACCAGCCGCTGAACGGCGGGACGCCCGCGAGGGCGGCGAAGCCGACGGTCATCGACCAGAAGGTGACGGGCATGCCGCGCCGGAGCCCGCCGTAGTGCGCGAGCATGTTCGACCCGGCGGTCACGATCACGCAGCCGGCGGCCAGGAACAGCAGCGCCTTGAACGCGCCGTGCGTCAGCAGGTGGAAGATCGCCGCCGACTTCGCGCCGACCGCGAGCCCGGCGGCCATCACGGCGAGCTGGCTGATCGTCGAGTACGCGAGGACGCGTTTCAGGTCGTCCTGCGCGAGGGCCGCGCACGCCGCGCCGACCATGGAGATCACCGCGGCGATGCCCAGCACGGCCAGCGCGGACGGGGCCAGCAGGAACACCCCGTACAGCCGCGCGACGACGTAGATCCCGGCCGCGACCATCGTCGCCGCGTGGATGAGGGCGCTGATCGGGGTGGGGCCCGCCATCGCGTCCGGCAGCCACGTGTGCAGCGGGAACTGGGCGCTCTTGCCCGCGACCCCGGCGAGCAGCAGCAGCGCGGCCGCCGTCACCGTCGAGCCGGGCAGCTCGCCCGCCCGCGCGAGGATCTCGGAGATCCGGAACGTCCCGGCGCCCACGCCGAGGACGATCACGCCGATCAGGAAGCCGACGTCGCCGAGCCGCGTGACGAGGAACGCCTTGACCGCCGCCCGCGAGTTCGCCCGGTCCTCCCAGTGGTGGCCGATCAGGAAGTACGAGCAGATGCCCATGACCTCCCAGCCCGCGTACAGGACGAGCAGGTCACCGGCGTAGACGACCAGCAGCATGGCCGACGTGAACAGCGAGATGAACGCGGCGTAGGACGAGTACCGCCGGTCGTCCTTCATGTAGGCGACCGAGTACACCTGGACGGCCAGCGCCACGCAGCAGACCATCAGCCCGACCACGGCGGACAGCCCGTCCACCTGCAGCCCGACCCGGATCGGCACCGACCCGGTGTCGACGACCGCGAGCAGGCCCGTCCGCTCGCCCGGGCCGCGCCACACGACGGACGCGACGGCCGCCGACAGGACGAGCGACACCGCGATCGGCGCGCATGCGATCACACCCGGGCCGCCGCCCGGCACGCCGCGCACCGCACGGGTCAGGGACGGGCCGAACAGCATCCCGGCGAAGGCGGCGAGGAACGGGAGCAGGACGACCAGGGAGGCGAGCCAGATCACGGCGCCGCCTCCTCGCGGTCGGGCTCGCGCTGAGTCCCGGGTTCCGGTTCCGTCTCCTCGGACAGGGCGCGCAGCCGATCGATGTCCACCATCTGCCGGTTCCGGAACACCAGCAGGATGATCGCCAGGCCGAGCCCTACCTCCGCCGCCGCGATCACGATGGTGAACAGGGTGAGGACCTGCCCGCCGTGCAGGCGGTCGCGGTACCAGATGTCGAACGTGACGAGGTTGAGGTTCACCGCGTTCAGCATCAGCTCGACCGACATCAGGACGAGGATCGCGTTGCGGCGCGCCAGCACCCCGTAGACGCCGACGGAGAACAGCAGCGCGGCGACGACCGTCGGGTAGGCGAGGTGCATCAGGCGCCGCCCTCCTCGTCCGGCCGGGCGCCGGTCTCCGGCCGGGTCCGGACGTCCGGGCGCGTCCGGATGTCCGAGCGCGACAGGACGATGGCGCCCACCAGCGAGGCCAGCAGCAGCACCGACAGCACCTCGAACGGCAGCGCCCACGTCCGGAACACGGCGGCGCCCAGCTCCTCGGCGGACCCGCCGCCCGCGTCCAGCGCCATCTTCGTGTCCCGGAACCCGATGACCATGACCGTGACGAGGACGGCGGCGGTGGCGGCCGCGACCGCGAGCGCCGCCCACCGGTTCCCGGAGTCCAGGTCGGCGGACTCCCCGATCGGCGCCCGCGTCAGCATGATCCCGAACAGCAGCAGCACGACGATCGCGCCGACGTAGATGAGGACCTGCACCCAGGCGACGAACTCGGCGGTCAGGACGAGGTAGCCGCCGGCGAGCGCGCCGAACGACACCACCAGCCACAGCGCCGCGTGGACGAGCTGCCGCGTCGTCACCACCAGGATCGCGGACCCGACCGCGACCACGCCCAGCAGCGCGAACACGATCTCCTGCCCGCTCACCCGCCGCCCCCCGGACGGCGCTCGGCCCGCGCGGCCGCCTTCTCCGCCGCGGCCACTTCCTTCGGCGGCTCGGCGGCCGGGTCGTGGGCCTGCGGCGGCGGGACGGTCCACATCCACTCGCGCAGCCGGTCCTTCTCGTGCGTCAGCTCGGCGATGTCGTACTCGGCGTACTCGAACTCCGGCGACCAGAACAGCGCGTCGAACGGGCACGCCTCGATGCAGATCCCGCAGTACATGCACAGCGCGAAGTCGATCGCGAACCGGTCGAGGACGTTGCGGGTCCGGGGACGTCCGCCGCCCTCGGCCGGGAGGGTCTCCTTGTGCGAGTCGATGTAGATGCACCAGTCGGGGCATTCGCGGGCGCACAGCATGCAGACCGTGCAGTTCTCCTCGAACAGCGCGATGACGCCGCGGCTCCGCGGCGCCAGATCGGGCTGCACTTCTGGGTATTGACGCGTTATGGACCGCCGCGTCATCGTCCGCAACGTGACCGCCAGCCCTTTGGCCAGCCCGCCTCCTGGTAGCCGTCCCACGCGCCCCATGATTGCGCACGATGGGCTTGGGGGGAACGCGGCGGGCTCCGCGTTCGTCCAACGAGACGTAGGCCGTGTGGTATCAGGCGTGCTTGCGGGCAGGGAGGGCATGTGAGTCATCACGCGGACCGCCCCTCCGAACCTGGGCCCGGTCACCGTCCCCGGCCGGCATCCGACCGCGCCCGGCCCGCGTCCGACCACCCGCGTCCGCCGCACCGGTCGTACGCGCCGCCCGGCTGGCGTCCGCCGTATCCGGGGCCGCCCGTGTACCCGCAGCGTCCGGGGCCGCCGATCGTCCCGGTACCGGCGGAGCCGGCGCGCGGCGTGCTGTGGGCGTTCGTGCCGTTCATCACGTTCGGGTACGGGACGCCGTTCTCGTTCCTCTACGCGGCCGTCCGGCGCGGATCGTGGGGGCTCGGCGCCACCGCCGCCGGGTACGGGGCCGGGACGGCCGCCGTCATGGCGCTGCTGCAGTCGGGCGATCCCGTGCTCACCGTCCTCGGCTCGCTGATGGCGATCCTGCTGTGGATCGCGGGCACCGGGCACGCGTTCGCCGTCCGGACGTCGGTGTTCCCGCGCGACACCCCCCGCAACCGGCTCAACGAGCACGCGGTCGAGGTCGCCAAGTACCGCCGGAGGCTGCGGGACGAGGCCCGCGCGCTCGCCGCCGACGACCCGGCGCTGGCCCGCGAGCTGCGCATCGGCCGTCCCGACGTGCCCCGTACCTACGACGACGGCGGGCTCGTGGACGTCAACCACGCGCCGCGCGAGATCCTGGAGGCGCTGCCCGGCATGACGCCGGAGATGGCCGATCGGATCATCGCCCGCCGCGCGGAGACGGGCTCCTTCCTGTCCGCGGAGGAGATGGCGGTGGACGCCGACATCCCGCCCGACGCCCTCCCGCAGATGGCCGACTACACGATCTTCCTCAGGTGACGACCCTGAGGACGCCCGTCAGCGCGAGCTGCGCCAGGGACAGCGGGACGAGCCACGCCCAGGCGAGCTTCTGCAGCTGGTCCTCGCGCATGCGCGGGTAGCTGACCCGCAGCCAGATCACGCAGAACGCCAGCACACCGACCTTGATCAGCGTCCAGAGCCAGCCCAGCTCGGTGTTCAGGAACGGGCCCTTCCACCCGCCCAGGAACAGGACGGTCGTCAGGGCGCACAGCACCACGATCCCGGCGTACTCGGCCAGGATGAACAGCGCGAACCGCAGTCCGCCGTACTCGGTGTACGGGCCGAAGATGATCTCCGAGTCGGCGACCGGCATGTCGAACGGCGGGCGGCGCAGCTCCGCCAGGCCCGCGACGAAGAACACCACGGCGCCGATCGCCTGCCACGGCAGCCACCACCAGCGCCACTCCTCGACGACGCCCTGCAGCGACAGCGTCCCCGCCGCCATCGCCACCGACGACGCCGCGAACACCATCGGCAGCTCGTAGGACATCAGCTGCGCCGCGACCCGCATCCCGCCGAGCAGCGAGTACTTGTTCGCGCTCGCCCAGCCCGCCATGATCGCGCCGATCACCCCGACGCCCATCACGGCGAGCGCGAAGAAGATCCCCGGGCCGAGGTCCAGCGCGACCTGCCCGCCGGGGCCGACCGGGATCACGAGCAGCACCAGCAGGTACGGGACGATCGCCACGCCCGGAGCCAGCTTGAACACCCACCGGTCGGCGTCGCGCGGGACCACGTCCTCCTTCTGCGCGAACTTGACCCCGTCGGCGACGAGCTGCGCCCAGCCGTGGAAGCCGCCCGCGTACATGGGGCCGAGGCGGCCCTGCATGTGCGCCATCACCTTGTGCTCGGCCTGCCCCACCAGCAGCGGGAGCAGCGCGAACGCGGCGGCGACCAGAACCAGCTTGCCGACGACCTCAAGCATTCGGCCCCCAGTCCTCAGGCACGCCGGGTGGGCGGACGCGGCGGCGGCTCGGGGCGCCGTGGCCCGATTCGCCAGGTTCCTTGGCGCCCGGCCACGGCTTGGCGACGCGGGCGGCGAGCACGAAGTCCTTGCGCAGCGGATGGCCCTCGAAACCGTCGGGCAGCAGCAGCGGGACGAGGTTCGGGTGGCCCTCGAAGAGGATGCCGAACATCTCCGCCGTCTCCCGCTCGTGCCACGCGGCGCCCCGGTAGATGCCCGTCGCGGTCGCGAGGACCGGCGCCCGCTTCGGCACGCGGGTGCGGACCAGGAGGTGGTGGCGGCGCTCCAGCGAGTACACGTGGACGACGACGGCGAAGCCCTCGTCCAGCTCGTCCACGCCGGTCAGCCAGTCGAAGAAGCCGCAGGACAGGTCGTCGCGGGCGAACGTCAGCGCGGCCGTCCAGTGCTCGGGCGCGATCCCGACGGCGAGGCCGCCGAACGTCTCCTCGGTGCTGATCTCGTCGCCGAACCGCGCGGTCCAGGCGTCCGCCAGCTCGGCGCTCACCGGTCCCGTCCGATCCGGTCGTCGTGGTCGCCGCCGGGATCGTCGTCGGTCAGCCCCGGGATGATCGACGGATCGTGCCGCCGCAGCTCCTCCTCGTCGACCGGGACGGGCTGCGTCGCGTCCTCCGGCTCGACCGGCCGGGTCGTGTCCGGTGGTGCGATCGGCTCGTCCTTGATCACGTGGACGGGCTGCGTCGTGTCGTCCGGGCGGGCCGGCGGTGCCGCCGGCGGTTCGGCTTCGCCGAGGTGCGGGACGGGCATGGTCTCGCCCTCGTGGACTCCGCCCTCGGAGACCTCGCCCTCGGAGGCCCCGGCGGCCGGGCTCCCGGCCGTGGCGTCCCACTCGTGGAAGGTCTCGTGGAGGTCGGGCGGGGGCGGCGGAGGCGGCGGCTGGATCGGGCGGCGCAGCACCGTGGCCGACAGCGGACGCGGCGCCGGCGGCGGGGCGACCGGTTCGCCGCCCGGCCCGCCGCCGCCGTTGTACCGGTCGCCGAGCGACTCGGCCGCGATCTTCTCCTGCAGGTGGACGATTCCGTGCAGCAGAGCCTCCGGCCGCGGCGGGCAGCCGGGCACGTAGACGTCCACCGGGATGATCTGGTCGACGCCCTTGGTCACGCAGTAGGAGTCCCAGTACGGGCCGCCGCAGTTGGAGCAGGCGCCGAAGGAGATGACGTACTTCGGCTCGGGCATCTGCTCGTACAGCCGGCGCACCGCGGGCGCCATCTTGTCGCTGACGGTGCCGGACACGACCATCAGGTCGGCCTGCCGCGGGCCGGGCGCGAACGGGATGACGCCGAGCCGGATGAAGTCGTGCCTGCTCATCGACGTCGCGATGAACTCGATGGCGCAGCAGGCCAGCCCGAAGTTGAAGACCCACAGCGAGTAGCGGCGGCCCCAGTTGAGCACGAACTTGATCGGCTTGGGCGCCAGCCGCGACAGCGGCCCGACGCTCGGCGGCGGTAGATCGATGGTGCCCACGACGCCATTGTTACAGCGCCCGGGGCGTCAGACCCAGGACAGGACGCCCTTCTTGCCCGCGTACGCGAGGCCAGCGGCCAGGAACGCGAGGAAGACGAACATCTCGCCGAGCGTCGTCGCCCCGTAGCCGGGGTCGGCGAAGACCGTCGCCCAGGGGAAGAGGAACACCGCGTCCACCGCGAAGACAACGTACAGGTAGGCGAAGACGTAGTAGCGGACGTAGGAGTGGGCCCAGCCCTCGCCGACCGGGTCGACGCCGCATTCGTACGTGGTCAGTTTCTCGGCCGTGGGACGCTGGGGTCGAAGCAACCGGTTCGCGGTGAGCGCGCCGCCGACGAGCGCCGCGCCGGCGAGGAGCAGCACGACCACGACGACATATGTGTCGAAATAGTTATGCACCAGTTCCTCCTCGCGTGCGTCTCATCCAGTATCTCCCGAAGCAGCATCGGGGGTGGGTGACGTCGTACCTCCACCCCGAGGATCACAATGTCATGGTTTTGCTGCACACTAGGCTTGCATGGGGTCACTTTGACCTGGAAGGACGTGACCGGATGAGCAACCCTCCGCCTCCCCCGGGCTGGGAATCCCCGGGCGGCGCCTCCTGGCCGCCTCCGCCGCCGCCGGCGGGCCCGGGCGGGCCCGGTCCCGGGGCGCCCCTACCGGTC
>NZ_SMKY01000158.1 GCF_004349235.1 Actinomadura darangshiensis
GTGTCGACGAGCGGGGCGGCGGGGGGTTCTACGGCCCGGGGCGCCGCGAAGCCACGATCGAGGATCTGCAGGCGCTGCCGACCGACCCGGCCGCGCTCGCCGAGAAGTTCCTCAGCCGGACGGCGATCGAGCGCCCGACCCGCGAGAAGGCGCAGAATCTGAAGCGGAAGCCACCCCACATCACTGACGAAATCCTCCCCAATGCGCAGATACAGCGGACGGCGGCGATGCTCTCAGGACCGCTGCCGCCGAAGGTCCGAGCCGGCCTGATGCGGGCACTGGCGGCCCAGCCCGGGGTCCACGCGGTCGGCCGCACCACCGACCCGCTGGGGCGCGCGGGCGTCGCGCTCGCCACCGGCGACCGTACCGCCACGGACACCGCCGACTTCGGCACGCCGAAGGCCGAGCAGGGGACGTACCGCTACCGCTTCGAGATCATCTTCGATGAGCGAACCGGGGCGCTGCTGTCCAACCAGACCCAGCTGACCGGGCCGGGCGGGAAGTACGCGGAGATGAAGCCGGGCTTCGTCATCAACTACGAGGTGGAGCGCGCCTCAGGCTGGACGAATACGAAGCCGAAGCCGCCCGCCGAGCTGCCCTTCTGACCGGGGGCCGAGCGCCCTCCGCCCGCCGCCCCGGGCGGGGGGCGCTCGCGCGTGAAGGCGGAACGGGGGATCGGTTGAGAACCGGGTGTCGTGCAACTCCCCCACAGCGAGGATCAGCCCCATGGCCCATCACCGCCCGCCGGATACCGGCGGGGACGCGTCCGACGCGGCGGCGATCGTCCGCTCGCGGCGCGAGCCCGCCGCGTTCGCGGAGATCTTTCACCGGCACTTCGCCGCGATCCACGGGTACGCGGCCCGGCGGCTCGGTGTGGACGCCGCGGACGACATCGCTGCCGAGACGTTCCTCGCCGCGTTCCGCAAGCGCGGACGGTTCGACCCGGCGCGCGGGACCGTCCGGCCGTGGCTGTACGGCATCGCGACCCGGCTGATCGGGCTGCACCGGCGCGCGGAGGGCCGCCGCTACCGGGCGTTGGCGCGCACGCCCGCCGAGCGTTTCCAGGACGGTCACGAGGACGTCGTCACCGCCCGCGTCACGGCCGGGGACGCGGGCGCGGACCTGGCCGACGCGCTGGCCCGGCTGCCGCGCGGGGACCGGGACGTCCTGCTGCTGGTGGCTTTGGCCGACCTGTCCTACGAGGAGGTCGGGCAGGCGCTCGGCCTGAAGACCGGCACGGTCGGGTCCCGCCTGAACCGTGCCCGGCGCCGCCTGCGGGAGTCGCTCGGCGGAACCAACCCCGCGCTGATCGTCGAGGAGACGCCCGCATGAACGCGAACGAGATGGACCGGGTCCGGGGCCTGCTGAGCGAGCCGCCGCCCCCGACGGACGCGGCCACGGCGAAGGCGCTGGCCCTGCTGGAGGACGAGATGACCGGGAGGCGTGTCCGGACGGGAGGGCGGCGCCGGTTCACGTGGCCGGTCGGGCTGGGCGCCGGACTGGTCGCGGCGGGTGCGGCGGCGGCCGTCGCCATCGCCGTCACCGGCCAGGGCTCGCCGGGATCGCCGGACGCGCCGTCCAACGTCGACCTGAACAGGCAGGCGGTGCTCGCGGCTGCGGCCAAGGTGGAGTTGGCGCCGACCGGCAAGTACTGGTACACCGACCGCATCGACGGGCAGTCGTACATCGTCCGGGCGAAGACCGGCGCGTACGCGATCGTCGGCGCGGCGAGCGAGTCGTTCAACTGGACCGGTGTGAAGAAGGGGACCGGCGAGGCGTACTACGGGCGCGACCTGCCGGCCAGGCCGCTCACCCCGCAGGACGAGGCGCTGTGGAAGAAGGCCGGGTCACCGTCGAAGTTCCGGGTCTGGTCCAACGACCACTACTACACCTACGCCGCCAAGGCGACGAAGTGGCGGTCGGACGGCCCGGAGGTCGGCATCGACCCCGAGGGTGGCGGTGAGTTCCTGGGCAAGCCGGCCGAGGAGTGGCAGAACTTGCCGACCGATCCCGCCAAGCTCGCCGAGATGTTCCTGAGCGGCGAGGAGGCGAGCCGGGGGATGGATCCCGCGGCTCGCGCGCGGAAGCTGAGGGGCCCGCAGACGGCCCCTGCCGCAATCTGGCGGACGTCGTCCATCCTTGGCGGTACCCCGGTCCCGCCGAAGGTGCGGGCGGGGCTGATGCGAGCGCTGGCAGCCCGGCCGGGCATCCAGGCGATCGGCCATGTCGCCGACCCGCTGGGGCGCCAGGGCGTGGCACTGGCCTCCGCAGAGCGCACCGCGACGAGCACCGGCGAGTACGGCGGGCCGAAGGCCGAGCAGGGGACTTACAGTCACCGCCAAGTGATCGTCTTCGATGAGAAGACCGGCGGCGTGCTGTCCGTCCAGGACACGCTGACCAAGCCCGGCGGCCGGTATTCGGAGATGAAGTCGGGCTTCGTCATCAACTACGTGGCCGTCCGCTCGACGGGCTGGACCGACACGAAGCCGAAGCCGCCCGCGAAGCTGCCCTTCTGACGCTTCCCGACCCGGAGGTGGTGAACGCTGCGTTATCCCTCGGCGACCGCCGCCTCCCCGCCGATGCCCTCCGCCCGCCGTCCGGGCGGAGGGCATCGTGGTGTCAGGAGTGCCAGAGGTGTCAGGGACGGCGGGTTTCGAGGCCGTCCAGGACGCTGGCGAGGCCGAAGGAGAAGCGGCCCTCCAGGACGTCGCCGGTCTCCTTCATCCAGATGTCGCGGATGTGGGTGGCGAGCCCGGGGCGCTCCTCGTCCAGCCGGTTCAGGTAGGGGGCGAGGTCCTCGACCCATTCGGCGGCGGACGTGCCGGGCTGGCTGCGCTGCCAGCTCGCCTCGCTGCCGGCGGCGCCGATGACGTAGTCGACGACGGCCGACCAGGCGTATTCGAGGTCGAACCCGGTGAAGCCGGCGGCGCCGAACGCGGCGAGGACCTCGTCCAGGACGCGAGTCGCGTTCGGGCCGATCATGGGACGGCTGCCGAAGAGCGTGACCGTCCACGGATGGCGGTGGATCATCGCGCGGAGGCTGCGGGCGTAGCCGTCCGCGGCGGCGCGCCAGCCGTCCCCGGCCGGGACGCCCACCTCGGCCATGACCCGGTCGAGGGCGAGTTCGAGCAGCTCGTCCTTGTTCGCGACGTGCCAGTACACGGAGGTCGCGCCGGAGTTCAGCCGGGTGCCGAGGCGGCGCATGCTGAGCCCGGTCAGGCCCTCGGCGTCGAGCAGTTCGAGCGCGGCGTCGACGATCTGGTCGCGGCCGAGCGTCGGCTGCTCGCGCCGCGCCTTCTCCGGCCGCACCCAGACGGACGCCGTCCTGTTCTCTCCGGCCATCGCAGCCCTCCCTCTCCTCGTACAGGGTACCGGGGCTTGAACGGCGTGCGAGTCGAGTCGTACAGTGTGCGAGACAATTCGAACGCTGTACGAGAACCTGGGAGTGGTCATGACCGCACCTCCGGCCCCGCATCCCCGGCGCTGGCAGATCCTCGGCGTGCTGTGCCTCAGCCTCGTCGTGGTGATGGTCGACAACACGATCCTGAACGTGGCGATCCCGTCGCTGCTCAGCGAGCTGGACGCCACCACGTCCGACGTCCAGTGGATGATCGACGCCTACTCGCTGGTCTTCGCCGGGCTGCTGATCACCGCGGGCAGCCTCGGCGACCGGCACGGGCGCCGCCGCGCCATGCTCATCGGCTTCGCGCTGTTCGGCGCCGGGTCGCTGCTCGCCGCCTTCGCCGCGAACCCGGCGCAGCTCGTCGCGATGCGGGCGGTGATGGGCGTCGGCGGCGCGCTCCTGATGCCCGGAACGCTGTCGATCATGGCGCAGGTGTTCGGCCCGGACGAGCGCGCCAAGGCGTTCGCGATCTGGGGCGCGATGTCCATGGTCGGGCTCGCCGCCGGGCCGACGCTCGGCGGGCTCCTGCTGGAGCACTTCTGGTGGGGCTCGGTCTTCCTGGTGAACGTGCCCGTCACGGTCGTGGCCGTCATCGGGCTGCTGGTCCTCGTCCCCGAGTCGCGGGGGCCGCGGCGGCGCCCGGACGTGCCCGGCGCCGTCCTGTCCACGGCGGGCATGTCGGCGCTCGTGTGGGCGATCATCTCCGGCCCGCAGCACGGCTGGACGGGCGCCCGCACGCTGACCGCGGCCGGGGCGGGCATCGCCGCGCTCGCCCTGTTCGTCTGGTGGCAGGCCCGCAACCCCGAGCCGATGCTCGACCTGCGCCTGCTGCGCCGCCGCGAGTTCTCCGCCGCCGCGACCATGATCGCGATGTTCGGGTTCGCGCTGGCCGGGGTCCTGTTCGCGCTGACCCAGCTGCTCCAGCTCGTGCACGGGTACGGGCCGCTCAAGGCCGGGCTCGCGCTGCTGCCCGTCGCCGTCGCGGCCGGCGCCGGGAACGGGCTCGGCGCCTGGCTGGAGTCGCGGTTCGGCGGCCGGCCCGCCCTCGTCGCCGGGTTCGGCGTCCTCGCGGCCGGGCTCGCCGTCCTCGGCCTCACCGCGACCGATGACGGCTACGCCGTCCTCGCCGCCGGCCTGGTCATCGTCGGCTTCGGCGCCGGGGCCGGCACCCCGGCCGCCTACAGCACGCTGATGGCCGCCGTCCCGCCGGAGGAGGCGGGGGTCGGCTCCGCCGTGAACGACGCGGGCCAGGAACTCGGCAGCGCCCTCGGCGTCGCCGTCCTCGGCAGCGTCATCTCCGCCGCCTACGCCCGCGGCCTCCCGTCCACGGCGCCTTCGTCCGCCCGCCACTCGCTCGGCGAGGCCCTCGCCGCCGGCGACCCCGGCCTCACGTCCGCCGCCAAGGACGCCTTCGCGCACGCGGTCACCGTCGGCTCGCTGGCCGCGGCCGGCGTGATGCTGGCCGCCGCCCTCTTCGCGGCGTTCGCCCTGCGCGGCACCCCGCGCCCGACCGCATCAGACGCCGAGCCCGAAAAGGTCGCAGGCGCCGCGTGAAAGCTGCTCGGGCGTCCGGCGGAGTACAGATGATGACCATCCCCCCGGAGGTGCCTCATGCCGGACCCCACGGAAGGGGCGGCCGCGTGACCGCCCCGCCCGACACCGACCTGGCGGACGACGCCGCGCTGCTCGCCGCGTCCGTCCGCGACGCCGACCGCTTCACCGCCGTCTACGACCGGTACTTCGCCGACGTCCACCGCTACGTCGCCGGGCGCCTCGGCCGGCAGGCGGCCGACGACGTCGTGGCCGAGACGTTCCTCGCCGCGTTCCGCCGCCGCGCCGCCTTCGACCCGGCCCGCGGGACGGTCCGGCCCTGGCTGTTCGGCATCGCGACCAGGCTCATCGCGCAGCACCGCCGCACCGAGACCCGCCGCTACCGGCTGCTCGCCCAGGTCGGCCCGGACCGGGACCCGGACGGCCACGACGAGCGCGTCGCGACGTCGGTGTCCGCCGAGCGTCTGCAGCCGTCCCTCGCCCGCGCGCTGGCGGCGCTGTCCCGCAAGGACCGCGACGTCGTCCTGCTCAAGGCGCTCGCCCAGCTCACCCACGAGGAGATCGCGGAGGTGCTGGGCATCCCGTACGGCACCGTTGGCTCTCGCCTGTCCCGCGCCCGCAGGAAGCTGCGGGCCGCGCTGCCCACCGCCCTCGACACGGAAGGACTCTGACCATGGACGAGTTCCAGCTGATTGCCACGATGCTCGACGAGCCGCCCGCGCCGGACGACGAGGCGCGCGGCCGGGCCCGGCTCCGGCGCGAGATGCACGCGCCGCGGCGCGCCTTCCCGCGCCGGGTCCGGATGCCCCGGCCGGTGCTCGGTGCCGGCCTCGCCGCGGTGGCCGCCGTCGCCGCGGGCGCCGTCGTGCTCTCCTCCGGCACGACGCCCCGGGCGCCGTCCCCGTCCGCGTCCCCGGACTCGGCCCGCACCGTGCTGCTGGCCGCGGCGACCAAGGCGCAGGCCGCCCCGGCCGGCCACGGACGCTACTGGTCGTCGGTGACCCGGGAGGGCGGTCACCTTCTCATGGGCGGCCGCGAGTACTACTCCGTCCGCGAGACGGGCCTGTGGGACGCCGGCCCCGGCAAGGCCGCCTGGCTCGCCGAGCGCGTGGTCAGCCGCCGCGACCTCGGGCCTGCCCCGTTGGGAGGCCCGTCCCCGTCCGGGCGCCCGGAACCATCGGCGGGTGGCGCGACGGGCTGGACGAAGACGAAGGTCAAGGGCGGTGAGGCGTTCCGGCTCGCCGACTGGGAGGGGGCCGCATCGCCGGACGTGCGGAAGCTGCCCGCCGACCCGCAGGACCTCCGGCGGTTCCTGGACCGGGCGCTCAAGCAGGTCCCGGGAGTCGACCCCGCCGAGTGGCTGATGAGCAACGCACAGAAGATCGGCGCCGCGCCCGTGAAGCCCGCCGTGCGCGCCGCGATGTACCGGCTGCTCGCGGACTCGCCGGGGATCCGTCCCCTCGGCCCCGTCACCGACCCGCTCGGCCGGCACGGCGACGGCGTCGCCCGGCGGGTGCACGCGGACGACGCCGTCGTGGACGAGCGGCTCGTGATCGACCCGGCGACGGGCCGCCTCCTGGCCCAGGAGTCCGTGCTGGTGCAGCCGGGCAAGGCATCGCGCGGCACCAAGCCCGGGACGGTGGTCGCCTACACCGCGCTCGTCTCCCACGGCTGGACCGACAAGGTCCCCCCGCTAGGCGAGTAGGTCGGGCGGGGCGGTGCCCGTCTCGGTGAGGGGCAGGGCTAGGGCGGCTCGTTCGGCCAGCCAGGTGCTCGGACGGTAGCGCGGGTCGCCGGTGGACGCCTGGAGCCCGCGCAGGATCTCCAGGACCTGGTCGGCGCCCGCGCTGTCGCCCAGCTCCAGCGGCCCCCGCGGGTAGCCGAGGCCGAGCCGGACGGCGGTGTCGATGTCCTGCGGGCGGGCCAGCCGCTGCTCGGCGATGCCGCACCCCACGTTCACGATCGAGGCGAGGAGCCGCTGAGCCACGGGGGCCGGGGCGTCGCGGACGACCGTCAGCGAACGTCCCGTGGCGGCCAGGGCGGCGATCCCGGCGCGGCCCGCCTCCTTGTCGACGCCCGGGTGGACGGCCACGGTGAGGCGGGTGAAGAATCCGCCGAACGGGTCAATACCCAGGGTGCGCTCCAGGGGGAGCCCCTTGGCGGCGTCGACAGTGCTCTGCCCGAACGGCGCGACCAGCACGACCGCCTGATTCGACGGTTCGTCGCCCGACTCGACCTCGACGCCGGCCGCCGACAGCAGCGCCCCAAGTTCCTGGCGGTACTGGGGGTGGACCCACACAGGGCGTGGTTCCACCTCCGGTGCCGTCAGCTCCGGCGGCTCCTGCTTGGCGCCGTCCACGTACTTGTAGAACCCCTCGCCCGTCTTGCGTCCGTAGAGGCCCGCCTCCAGACGCGCCCGCCCGAGCCTGGACGGACGGAACCGCGGCTCCGTGTAGAAGCCCGTCCAGATGGACTCCATCACCGGGTGCGACACGTCCATCCCGGTGAGGTCGAGCAGCTCGCAAGGCCCCATCTTCAGGCCGAGGACGTCCCGCGCGATGCGATCGATGTCGACGGGCTCAGCAGCACCCTCGGTAAGGATCTGCAGGGCCTCCGTCACTAGGCCGCGCCCAGCGTGGTTGACGAGGAACCCAGGCGCGTCTGGCGCGAGCACCGGTTCGTGACCGAGACGCCTCACCAGGTCGGCGAGCGCGTCCGGGATCCACTCGGCCGTGCGCGCCCCCGGGATCACCTCGACCAGCCGCATCAACGGCACCGGATTGAAGAAATGGAGCCCCGCCACCCTGGACGGGTCCTCCAGCGCGGCCGCGATCGCCGTAACGGGCAGCGAACTGGTGTTGGTCACCAGGACCGTGTGCTCCGGGCACACCTTCTCCAGGGACCTGAACAGCTCACGCTTGGTCTCGATGTCCTCGCGGACGGCCTCCACGACGAGATCGCAGTCCTGGAACGGGGTGAGCGGCTCACCGACCGGACTGAGCCGTCCCTTGGCCGCCCGCGCGTCCTCGGCGGACATCCGCCCCTTGGCCACGAGCCTGTCGAACATCCCGCCGATGTACTCGGCCGCGTCGACCACGGCCTCCATCCGGATGTCGGCCAGCTCGACGGTCAGCCCGCCCGCCGCGGCGAGCTGCGCGATCCCGCGCCCCATCGCCCCGGTACCGATAACCCGGACCGTCCTCACCCGCCGCGCCCACTGCTCCACCGCCGCCTCCTCGCGTCCGTCCCTGTATTCAACCCTCCGTTGGGCGGAAGGGCGGAGACGGCCCTGCCGAACGCGGGTCGTAACCTGCGAAGTGCCCGGAACCACAGCCTGAGGAGACCGCCATGCCCGACGCGGTGATCTGCGAGCCGCTGCGTACCCCGATCGGCCGGTTCGGCGGGGTGCTGAAGACCGTCCCGCCCGTCGAGCTCGCCGCGACCGTCATCCGCGCCATGGTCGAGCGCACCGGGCTGCCCGGCGACGCGATCGACGAGGTCGTCCTCGGGCACTGCTATCCGACGTCCGACGCCCCCGCCATCGGACGCGTCGCCGCGCTGGACGCCGGGCTGCCAATCTCCGTCGGCGGCACGCAGCTCGACCGGCGGTGCGGGTCGGGGCTCCAGGCCGTCCTGAACGCGGCCATGCAGATCCAGACCGGCGTCAGCGACCTGATCATCGCGGGTGGCGCGGAGAGCATGAGCGGCGCGCCGTTCTACACGACGCAGGGGCGCTGGGGGATCCGCGGGCCGTCCCTCGAACTGCACGACGCGCTCGCGCGAGGCCGCGTGACCGCCGGCGGCGTCAACCACCCCGTGCCGGGCGGGATGCTGGAGACGGCCGAGAACCTGCGCCGCGAGTACGGCATCGGACGCGAGGAGCAGGACGAGCTGGCCGTCCGGTCCCACCGGCGGGCCGTCGCCGCGCAGCGGTCGGGGGTCTTCGGCGAGGAGATCGTGCCGGTGACCCTCCGGTCGCGCAAGGGGGACACGGTCGTCGACACCGACGAGCACCCGCGTCCCGACACGACGGCCGAGGGGCTGGCGAAGCTCCGTCCCGTCCTCGGGAAGCAGGACGCCGAGGCCACCGTGACCGCCGGGAACGCGAGCGGGCAGAACGACGCGGCCGCCGCCTGCATCGTCACCACACCCGAGCGCGCCGAGGAGCTGGGCCTGCGGCCGCTCGTCCGGCTCGTCTCCTGGGGGCGCGCGGGCGTCCCGCCCAAGACGATGGGCATCGGGCCCGTCCCCGCCACGGCCAAGGCCCTGGACGCCGCCGGCCTCACCCTCGCCGACATCGGCCTCATCGAGCTGAACGAGGCGTTCGCCGCCCAGGTCCTCGCCGTCACCCGCGAATGGGGCCTCAAGGACGCCGACTGGGACCGCGTCAACGTGCACGGCTCCGGCGTCTCCCTCGGCCATCCCGTCGGCGCCACCGGCGCCCGCATCCTCGGGACCCTCGCCCGCGAGATGCACCGCCGCGAGGCCCGCTACGGCCTGGAGACCATGTGCATCGGCGGCGGCCAGGGACTGGCCGCGATCTTCGAGCGCGTCTAGGTCAGGGCGTCCAGGCGGGGTCGCGGCCGGTCATGGCTATCAGGCGGTCGAGGGGGGAGGCGTCCTGCGGGGCGCCGAGGGCGGGGCCGAACAGGCCCGGGACGCCCTCGCCGCCGCTCTGCTCGACGGACGGCGCGACGAAGACGAGGCATGCCTCGATCTCGTCCTTGCTGGCGTCGTAGGGCTGGCCGCTGGCGCGGGCGATGTCCCAGCCGTGCACGACCAGCTCGTTCAGCGCGACGTGCCCGGCCGTGTCGCCGGGCAGGTCGAGGCCGCCGGCGGCGGTCATGCCCTGCCACGCGTCCGGGACGCGCCAGGCGGCGGCGAGCGCGTCGAGCCGCTCGGGAAGGCGGGCTCGCCAGTCCGGTGGCAGGGCGGTCTCGTCCCCGATCCCGGCCTGGCCGGCGGACGGCGGCTGCGAGCCCCCGTCCGGGAAGTTCTTCGTCGCGGCCCAGGTGAAGGCGAGGGACAGGCCGCTCACGTGGTCGATGAGCGCGCCGAGAGAGGTGTCGGCGCAGGGTGTCGGGGCGTCGAGCTGGAAGTCGCGCACCCCCGCGAGCAGGTCGGCCATCCGCCGGGCGGCCGGGGCGATATCGGGCATCGGGGTCATCATGGGGTCCTCCGTTCGGCATACCGGTGGACGGGACGCGGCTGGACGCGTCCCGTCCACGTGGTATGGACTCGGGGACCGCGCGAGACTCATCGGTGCCCGATCTCTAAGGTATGACGAACACCTGACCAGGGAATTGTGACGCATAAGCTACTACCGAGTAGTATTCGGGCCCCGGAGGAAGAGCAGTCTGACGCGAGCCCTACGCTGACTGCCATCGCCCGTACCCCAGGAGGACGGAACAGTGTTCTGGATCACGTTGGTCATCGGGCTCGCCGGAACGGCGGTCGCCCTGGCGCTCGCCGGACGGCGGGTGCTGTTCCTGTATGCGATCGCCAAGAGCGGGCAGCCCGATCCGGAGCGGACGCTGCAGGTGCGGCGGGAGCCGTCCAAGGCGGTCGAGGGGCAGGCCGTTGAGGTCCTGGGGCAGCGCAAGCTGCTGAAGTGGACGCTGGCCGGCGCCGCGCACTTCGCGGTGATGTGGGCGTTCATCCTGCTGATCACGGTGTACCTGGAGGCGGCGGTCGCGCTGCTGTTCGGGTTGGACAAGCATGTCCCGGGGTTGCAGACGTGGGCGCCGATCGGGTTCGTGCAGGACACGATCGCGCTGGCCTGTACCGCGGGCCTGATCGTGTTCACCGCGATCCGGATCAAGAACTCGCCCAAGCGGCTGGACCGCGGGTCGCGGTTCAAGGGCTCGCACCTGTCGGGTGCGTGGATCACGCTGTTCATGATCTTCAACGTGATCTGGACGATGTTCTTCTTCCGCGGCGTCGAGTGGGCCAGCGGCAACCTCGACTACGGCAAGGGCGCCTACTTCTCCTACCTGGTCGGGCACCTGTTCGACGGGCTCAGCCACGACACCCTCGAAGTGCTGGAGTCGGTCGGGCTGCTGCTGCACATCGCGGTCGCGCTGATCTTCCTGGTGTTCGTCGTGCACTCCAAGCACCTGCACATCTTCCTGGCCCCGTTGAACGTCATGTTCAAGCGGCAGCCCGACGGCCTGGGCCCGGCGCAGCCGATGATGTCCGGCGGCAAGCCGCTGGACTTCGAGGAGGCCGACCCCGACGAGGACGTCTTCGGCCGCGGCAAGATCGAGGACTTCACCTGGAAGGGCCTGCTGGACATGGCGACCTGCACCGAGTGCGGTCGCTGCCAGTCCCAGTGCCCCGCCTGGAACACCGGTAAGCCGCTGTCGCCCAAGATGCTGGTGCTGGAGCTGCGCGACCACGCGCTGGCCAAGGCTCCCTATGTCACCGCGTCCGAGGAGCAGCGGGAGAAGTTCACCGACGAGCAGAAGCTCGCGATGCAGGTGGACAAGGAGCTGGTCGCCGAGGACGGCGTCATCCACCCGGACGTGTTGTGGTCGTGCACCAACTGCGGTGCGTGCGTCGAGCAGTGCCCGGTCGACATCGAGCACATCGACCACATCCTGGACATGCGCCGCTTCCAGGTCATGATCGAGTCCTCGTTCCCGAGCGAGGCCGGTGTCATGCTGAAGAACCTGGAGAACAAGGGCAACCCGTGGGGGATGTCGGAGACCAAGCGCCTGGAATGGGTCCAGGAGCTGGACTTCGAGGTCGACGTCGTCGACGACAAGGTCTCCGACGACACCGAGTACCTGTTCTGGGTCGGCTGCGCCGGCGCGCTGGAGGACCGGGCCAAGAAGACCACCAAGGCCGTCGCCGAACTGCTGCACATCGCGGGCGTCAAGTTCGCCGTGCTCGGCCCGATGGAGGCCTGCACCGGTGACCCGGCCCGCCGTCTGGGCATGGAGTTCGTCTTCCAGATGCTCGGCCAGCAGAACGTCGAGACCCTCAACGACGCGGGCGTGAAGAAGATCGTCGCGACGTGCCCGCACTGCTTCAACACCCTGGCGAACGAGTACCCGCAGATCGGCGGGAACTACGAGGTCGTCCACCACACCCAGCTGCTCGCGCACCTGGTCGAGGAAGGCAAGCTCACCCCGGTCTCCCCGATCGAGGAGAACATCACCTACCACGACCCGTGCTTCTTGGGCCGCCACAACAAGGTCTACAAGCAGCCGCGCGACATCATGGCGACCGTCCCCGGCGTCAAGACCCGCGAGATGCACCGGCACAAGGACCGCGGTTTCTGCTGCGGCGCCGGCGGCGCCCGGATGTGGATGGAAGAACGCATCGGCAAGCGCATCAACACCGAGCGGGTCGACGAGGCACTGGAGACCAACCCCGACACCGTCTCCACCGCCTGCCCGTTCTGCCTGGTCATGCTCGGTGACGCCATCAACGAGAAGAAGAACGCCGGCGACGCCAAGGAGTCCCTGGAAGTCGTCGACGTCTCCCAGCTGCTGATCCGCTCCATCAAGGGCGACCCCGCCGCCGAGAAGGAGCCCGTCGCCGCCGAGTAGCCCGCTGAGACGGCCCCGCTCCCCGCACCGGCGGGGGGCGGGGCCGTTCCCGTGGGTTGCGGTGGCCGTTGAGCTGGTAAGACCTGACAATGGCCGTGCTCGTGTCCGTCCTCGCGTTCGTGATGACGCTCGCCGGAGGGCTGGCGGCGATGCGCGTCCGCGACCACCGGCACCTCGTCCTCGGGCTGGCGGGCGGCCTGATGCTCGGCGTCGTCTGCTTCGACCTGATCCCCGAGTCGCTGGAGATGACGCGGCAGCGGCCGCTCGGCGTCCCCGCCCCCATGATCGGGTTCGCGGCGGGGTTCGTCCTGCTGCACGTCGTGGAGCAGGCCGTCGCGATCCACCAGGCGCACGAGGACGAGTACGCGCCGCACGTCCACGCCCACGGCGCCCGCTCGGGCGGGCTGCTCGCCGCGTTCGCGCTGATCGCGCACAGCCTGGTGGACGGCCTCAGCATCGGCCTCGGCTTCCAGTCCGGCACCGAGGTCGGGATCTTCGTCGCGGTCGCCGTCGTCACCCACGACTTCGCGGACGGCTTCAACACCTTCACCGCCGCCTCGCTGCACCGGGCCGACAAGCGCCCCGCCGTCCTGCTGCTGCTCGCCGACGCCGCCGCCCCGATCGCGGGGGCCGCGCTCGGCACCCTCGCCACCGTCCCGGACGCCGTCCTCGGGCCCTACCTGGGGCTCTTCGCGGGCGTCCTGCTGTACCTGGCGGCCGCCGAGATCCTGCCGGAGGCGCACAGCGTCCACCCGCGGATCATGACGCTCTGCGCGACCGGGGCCGGCCTGCTGGCCGTCCTCTGCACGGTAGGGCTCGCCGGGTGACCCGCGCGCGAAGAGGGCCGCCCGGTCGCCCGGACGGCCCTCTTCGCATGGGGGCTGGGGTCAGCCCGTCCAGTTGGCGTAGCTCTTGTTCGTCTTGAGCCACTCGTCGACGGCCTGGTCCGGCTTGCCCTTGTACTTGTTCTCCATCAGGTCCTCGAGCGTCCCGAGGTGCTCGTCGTCCATCTTGAACTTCTTCAGCCAGCCCGCGACCTCCGGCTGGTCCTTGCTGAAGTCCTTGCGGGCGACGTTGTAGATCCCGTCCGGCTTGCCCATCGCGCCCTTCGGGTCCTTCAGGTCGCGGATGGGGTACTTCGAGTACGCCCAGTGCGGACGCCACAGCGTGACGACGATGTCCTTCTTGGCGTCGATGGCCTTCTTCAGCTCGGTCAGCATCGCCGCCGTCGAGGACGTCGTCACCTCGTACTCGTCCTTCAGGCCGTACGCGGGGAGCATCTCCTCCTGCGACACCCGGTACAGGCCGGAGCTCTTCTCAATGCCGACGATCTTCCCGCCGTACTGGCCGCCCTTGCCCTTGAGGTCCGCGATCGACTGCAGCGGCGAGTAGTTCGGGACGGCGATCGTCAGCGGCGCCGAGTCGTACCAGGAGCCGACCTTCTCCAGCTTCTTGCCGTACTGCTTCCAGTAGTCCTCGTGGGTGCTCGGCAGCCAGGAGTCGACGAACAGGTCGACGTCGCCCTTCGACATGCCGGCGTAGAGCGGCCCGGTGTCGAGGGTCTTGACCTCGACCTTGTAGCCCTTGTCGGTGAGGAGCCGCTTCCAGAGGGCGGTGGCGGCCTCGCCTTCGGCCCAGCCCGAGACCATGCCGATGGTGATGTTCTTGTCATCCCCACCCCCACCGGAGTCGGAATCGCCGCACGCGGCGGCGCTCAGGCCCAGCGTCAGCGTCATCGCCGCGACCGTCAGGCCCTTGAACTTGGAGTGCATGCCCGTCCTTTCGTTGGCTTGCATGGTGATGTGGGGGAGCGGGATCAGTTGCCCCCGCCGGCCGCGGCGGACCCGGCCGCGACACCGACCGGGAACGTGTCGGACGCCCTGCGGCGCTCGATCAGCGCCCGCAGCATCGTCGGGCCCTCGCTGAGCGCGCCGGTGAGCCGGTCCAGGTAGATCGCGAGGACGACGACGGCGATACCGCCCTCGAAGCCCTTCGCGACGTCCACCCGGTTGATGCCCTCCAGCACCTCGCCGCCGAGCCCGCCCGCCCCGACCATGCCCGCGATGACGACCATCGACAGCGACAGCATGATCAGCTGGTTGACGCCCGCCATGATCGACGGCATCGCCAGCGGGATCTGGATCCGGGTCAGGATCCGGTTCGGCGGCGTGCCGAACGCCTCGCCCGCCTCCACCATCTCCGGGTCGACGCCGCGGATGCCGAGCTCGGTCAGCCGCACCCCCGGCGGCATGGCGAAGATCACCGTCGCCACCACGCCGGGCACCGCGCCGATGCTGAAGAAGAAGATCGCCGGGATCAGGTAGACGAACGCCGGCATCGTCTGCATGAAGTCGAGCACCGGCCGGGTGATCCGGCTCACCAGGTCGCTGCGCGCCGCCGCGATACCGATCGGTATCGCCAGCACCGTGGACACCACCGCCGACACCAGCACCAAGGCCAGCGAGTCCATCGCGGGCTCCCACAGCTCCATGCTGTCGACCAGCGCGAACCCGAGGATCGTGAAGACGCCCAGCTTCCAGCCGGACAGCACGAGCGCGATCACGGCCAGCACCAGCGTCAGGCCGAGCGGCGGCAGCAGGTTCAGGACGTCGGTCAGCCCGTCGACCGACGACTCGATCGCGGACCCGATCCCGTCGAACAGCCACGACAGGTGATCCGTACACCAGGTCACCAGGTTGTCGAACCACTCGCCGACCGGCGCCCGGGGCAGGTCGATCGCCATCGGACTACTCACTGCCACCCTCCTTCGTCAGCGCCAGCTCCGGCTCCTCGACGACCTCCTCCACATGGGCGTTGATCGCACCGAGCGCCGCGAGCAGCGTCACCCGCGGGATGACGCCGAGCAGCGTCCCCTCCTCGTCCGCGACGGGCACCGGCAGATCGCTCTCGGCGCACCGCACGAACAGGTCCGCGACCGGGGTGTCCGGCGCCACCGGCTCCGGATCCTCCGGGTCGATCAGGCCGTCCAGCTTCTGGACGTTCTCCTGCACCGCGTCGGCGATCACCGTCGCGCGCACCCGCCCGATCAGCCTGCGGTCGCGTCCCACCACGAACGCCGCCGACGTCTGATGCTCGCGCATCGTCCGCAGCGCCGTCCGCGGCCCCGTGTCCGCGAGCACCGTGACCAGCGGCTTCTCCATGACCGACGAGGCCGTCAGCACCCTGGTGCGGTCCACGTCCGCCACGAACTGGGCGACATAGTCGTTCGCCGGATCCGTGAGGATCTCCTCGGCCGTCCCGATCTGGACGATCCGCCCCTCCCGCATCACCGCGATGCGGTCACCGATGCGCATGGCCTCGTTCAGGTCGTGCGTGATGAAGACGATGGTCTTCCCGAACCGTCTCTGCAGGTCGAGGAGCAGGTCCTGGACCTCCCGGCGGATCAGGGGGTCCAGCGCGCTGAACGCCTCGTCCATCAGGATGATGTCGGTGCCGGAGGCAAGCGCGCGGGCGAGGCCCACGCGCTGCTGCATGCCACCGGACAGCTCACCGGGGACCTTGCTCTCCCAGCCTTCGAGTCCCACCAGAGCCAGGAACTCCCGGGCCTTCTTCTCTCGTTCTTCCTTCGGGACGCCGCGGACCTCCAGTCCGTAAGCGGCGTTCGCCAGAACCGTCCGATGGGGGAACAGCGCGAAGTGCTGGAAGACCATGCTGACCTTGTCCTGCCGCAGCGTTCGCAACGCCTTCGGCGGCAGCTTCGCGATGTCCTGCCCGTCGATCTCGACACTTCCGGACGTGACCCCGAGAAGCCCGTTCAGCATCCGGATGAGGGTCGACTTCCCCGACCCCGACAGGCCCATGACCACGAAGATCTCGCCCTGCTGCACCTCGAAGGTGGCGTCCACCACCGCAGGTGTGACCCCGAGGTCGCGGACCGCCTTCAGGTCGGCGCCCGCCTTGAGTTTCCGCTGTGCCTCGGCCGTCTTACGGCCGAACAGCTTGGTGACGCTTTCCGCGCGGAGTACTGACACGATCTCCTTTCGGGTTCCCACGTCGATGCGCGGAAACGGGTCGCCCTACCTGGCCAGGCGCCCGGGGTCTCATGCAAAGAGCATGTCAACCAGACGCCAAAGCCATGCGTCGCCCGAAACTACCCGTCCAGAGAACATGTTTCATCTTTTGGTGATCCCCGTCACGTTCGGGTAACGAACCGGCTACACCTTCGTCCGATGGAAGTTCAAATACGACCTTGAGGGCGTCGGCCCCCGCTGATCCTGGTACCGCGACCCGTACTTCGCCGCCCCGTAGGGGTACTCGGCCGGCGAGCTCGTCCGGAACAGGCACATCTGCCCGATCTTCATCCCCGGCCACAACTTGATCGGCAGCGTCGCCACGTTGGACAGCTCCAGCGTCACATGCCCGCCGAACCCCGGATCGATCCACCCCGCCGTCGAATGCGTCAGCAGCCCGAGCCGCCCCAGCGAACTCTTCCCCTCCAGCCGCGCCGCCAGATCCTCGGGCAGCCCGAAAATCTCGTACGTCGACGCCAGCACGAACTCCCCGGGATGCAGCACGAACGCCTCGTCCGCCTCGACCTCCACCAGCCGCGTCAGATCCGGCTGCTCCACCGCCGGATCGATGTGCGGGTACTTGTGGTTCTCGAACACCCGGAAGTACCGGTCCAGCCTCACGTCCACACTGGACGGCTGGACCATCCCCGGCTCATACGGGTCGATCTTGACCCGCCCGGACTCGAGCTCGGCCCTGATGTCGCGATCGGAGAGCAGCACCCGGAAACGCTATCCCACCCCCACCAGCGATCCGGTACAGTATCCAAGGCACGCCGCCCCGAGCGGCCACCACGCGGGTGTAGTTCAATGGTAGAACTTCAGCTTCCCAAGCTGACAGCGCGGGTTCGATTCCCGTCACCCGCTCCCACCACAAAGGCCCAGGTCAGGGACTCAGTCTCCGGTACTGGGCCTTGATCGTTTCTCGGTTCGCGTGCTCGCCGTGCAATCAGCGGACAATTAAGCGACCGGCACCAGAGGTTGCCCTGCCGCCGTCTGCCCCCCTCACCACTCAGCCTCCTTCCCGACCCTGAACGAGGGCGAAGCCTGACAACTTGTGCCGGGCAGCCGTCACGGCGAAGGCTCGGGGAGATTCGCCGAAGGTACTCTGGGTGAGTACCCGTACCGACCCGACCGGAGGCGCCAGGAGCCATGCCCGCGATGACTCTCCCCCTGCCGTCCGGTGACACCTGGACCCGGGCGGACTACGAGGCGCTGCCCGAAGACCTCCCAGTGCGCGTGAGCCTCATCCACGGAGAACTTGTCGTGAGCCCCCGGCCCCGCCCGATCCACCAGCGCATCGCGCGGCGCCTGGCGACCCGCATCGAAGACGCCGCTCGTGACGCCTGGCAGGTGGACACGGATGTGGACGTGCTGCTGGACGACGACGAGGTAGAACCGGTCGAGATCGCCCCGGATATCGTCGTGTACTCGACCGAGCACGACCCCTATGACCGTCCCATCCATGCCGAGTCGGTCACCCTCGTCGCCGAGGTGGTGTCCCCGTCGACCAAGCGTAAGGACCGGCGGATGCGACCGGCCTTGTACGCGGGAGCCGGTATCAGGCACTACTGGCGCGTGGAGACCGACCAGACCGCACCGGCGTTCGCGGTCTATACCTATGAGTTGGACGACGCCAGCGGCGGATATGTCGCCACCGGCGTGCACCACGACCGGATCACTGCGACTCAGCCCTTCGCCCTCGACATCGACCTCAAAGCCGTTCGCGAACGCTGACAACATGTAGCGCGTTGCAGTCCTCAAGGACAGCCATCCGGGGGTCGCGACGATCGCTGCCGCGCGGTTTCCGTGCTCGGGCCGTGGCTGGCTTTGCGTTCCGGTCCACTTTCCATCGGATGATCGGGTGCTGTCTCCGCTTCGAGCAGGCCGAGGATGCGCAGGTCAGTAGCTACGGTGCCGTGCCATTAGCGTGCCATTAGGGGCGGTCAGTGAGGGGTACTCACGGTCACTTGCGGGACGGTTGAACGGCAGGTCAGCGAGGGTGGCGGCCGAGTTCGCAATGGTTCCCAAACTGACAGCGCGGGTTCGATTCCCGTCACAGCTCCCACCCTGAAGGCCAGGCAGAGCACATGATCTCCAATTCATGATCTTGATCACTCTGTCGACTTTGCCGGGCTATTGGTCGCGCTCCGCCTGGACGAGCGCATCACAAGGGCTGCCGCTTCACGGTCGCCAGTGCCTCCCGCCCCGGTGTGCCGGGTGTGCGGTCCATTCGTCCGGTCCCGCCGCGCTGATCTACCCACCACAAAACGGCCATTGTGGTGCATCTGTTTAATAATTTCCCGGCAGTTAGCTGCGGCAAATTGAGTCTTCTGATAGGAAGCCAAGAATGACGGAGACTCAAGACCGAGAAGGAGTGCCCGGAGGGCCTGCAAGGTGGGGGGCCATCGGGATAATTGGCGCTGCGCTAGTAACGACGACGGGGGCGGCAGTCCTGGAATTGATCAAGGGAAATCCTCAATCCAAGGGATCAGGGGAAGCTTCTGCAGCAACACCGCCCCGGATGCTTCCTATCGAATCCGACGAGAACGGCACAGTGGACCGGTGTGTCCCGGTTTTCGGGACCGGGAAGCTGACGAAAGGCTACACGTTCGTTGTCGGCATCCACCTGCACCAGGATGAGGACAAGCTGAAGAACAAGAGAACCTACTTTCCCTCACGTCCGGTCATACCGGCTCCTAACGGGACAGAACCATGGCATGTGGAGCCGACCTTGGCGGTAGGTCCGGCCGGGGGTGATACGTCCTCCTATGACATCTTCCTGGGAAGGATGCCCGAGGGGCAGGCGCGCATCCTACTCAACGACATGTCAGCGACCAAGGCGCACAACCTCGATGAGATGACCGATCGAGGGATCGAGATCCTTCAGGTTAAGACGGTTAAGCGCCGCCCCTCCAGTGCGACCTGGTGTGTCTGACCGTGGCAACAATCACGAGCGGGGATATTATTGATCTCGGGTGCGCCGCAGTTCGTCACGACAAGATGAGGACGTTCGCTAATCGAGCGCGAAGTGGGGGCCTCGCGGCCCGTAGCCCCGCCGGCCGGAGGTGCGCCCACGCGAAGCCCTCTGGAAGCCGTCTCGCCGTTCGCGCGGGCGCCCGCTCCGGGACGGGGCAGGAGCGCCGATAGTTTGCATCGATGTGGCTTGGCGCGGTCAGCCGGGTACAGCCCGGCCCCGCTGCAGGTCGGTGGCGAGGCGGCGTGCAATTAGCGTGCAATTAGTACTCCAGCCGCACTTGGAGATCTTGGTCTGATCGAGGCCGGGACTTGAGGCGGCCACCGCTGTGATCGTGTGGGTGTGTTGGTACCAAACGATCGACGGTGGCCGTGCCGCCCACTGTAGAAGATGTCGACCCGGTCGGGTGCCGATGGGGTTCGATGAGCTGTTTGCGCAGGTGGTGGCCCCGTTCTTCGGCCGGCGGGAGCCCAGGGTGCGGGCCCGGTCGTATCTGCTGGGGCTGTTGAGCGCTCTGGAGCGCAAGAACGGCTGGTCGTTGGCGGACTTCGCCGGGGACACGCGGCCGGACGGGACGCAGCGGCTGCTCAACCACGCCCGCTGGGACGCCAACCAGGTGCGGGACGCGCTGCGGGCGCAGGTGGCCGAGCGGCTCGGCGACGCCGGCGGGGCGCTGGTGGTCGACGACACCGGGTTCGAGAAGAAGGGCCGCCGCAGCGCGGGGGTGCAACGCCAACACACCGGAACCGCAGGCAAGATCACCAACTGCCGGATCGGGGTGTTCTGCTCGTAGGTGAACCCCGACCAGCAGCGGGTTCTCATCGACCGGGAGCTGTATCTGCCCGAGTCCTGGTTCGCCGATTCCGACCGGCTCGCCGACGCCGGCGTCCCCGAGCGTGCACTGTTCGCGACCAAACCGGAGCTGGCCTGGCGGATGATCGAACGCGCCTGCGACGATCCGCTGCTGGTGCTCGGGTGGGTGACCGGCGACGAGGCCTAATGCGCCACGAGGCGCCTTGTTGTATCCCCGATTCAGTCGGGAGGAACTCGGAGGGAGGTTTCTGGGTCTGATGGCTTACCTGGATCCGAAAGGTTAAGGGGACAAGAGCATGCCA
>NZ_SMKY01000159.1 GCF_004349235.1 Actinomadura darangshiensis
ACCCCGGACGACCCGGCCCACCTCTACGCCACCGCCCTCTCCGCTCTCCCCGCCGATTAGGGCGTCCCGCGAATGTCGCCCAGCGGAATGGGAGGCGCATTCGGGTATTGCCCTTGGCCGTTTCCGGTCCGGAGGCGAAGCCCGGGTTAACCCGGTTGTCTCCGTGGTCCGGAAAGGCGTTCACTGAGGGTGATCCGGTCGATAGGGGGAGAAAGCCAGGTGCATGAGAACGGGGCCGGCCGGCCGCTACGGGAGTACTTCACGCACGCGCCCGAGATTCCACCGCGCGAACCGCTGGAGGACGCGACCCGGTATTTGTGTGCGGCGGCCCATCTGGACGAGGACATGTCGCAGCAGATCCTCAAGGAATGCCTTTACGAAGAGCAGCGCGCCATCGTCCCGTCCTACGGGTTCGATCTGCGGCCCGTCCTGGCGCACTGCCTCAAGGCGCGGCGCCCGCGATGGCTCCGGGACGCCGTGCTCACGGTCACGGTCGCGGCCGGGCTGGTGATCTCGTGGACGGCGACCCTGGCAGTGCTCGTCACGCTGTTCCTACTGGTCGTCGCGCTAGGCGCGATCAGGCTGTGGGGCCGGGCGGCCACGATCGTCAACGCCGTGATCGTGCTCGCCGGCGGCCCGGTTCTGCTGTTCCTCGGAATGAAGCTCCAGGACGTGGCAAGCGGCCTCAACGCCGAAGCGTTCAACACGGGGAACTTCGAGGCCGCGACCGAAGGCGGCGGGCACGGGAAATGGTTCCTCGGTGCGCTGGGGCTGTTCCTGTTCATGCTCGCAGTTCCCGTCGTGCACAGGTGGCTGATGCTGCGGACACTACAATCACTCGGACCGAACGGCACGGCCCCCATTCCGCGGACGGGCTCATTGGCGGTGCAAGACCGGATCGAGCAGGTCGGGGCGGCCCAGTACGGGAACGTCACGCTGTATTCGCAGGAGAATCCCTTTATCGGCTCCGGGCATGTCACCGGCCAGCGCACCCGGGTCTGGTCGATGGACATCGAACTCGACCGGACCCGCCCCGCGAAGGCGGAGGAGCCGGCTCTGCCGGTCGATCCGGTCGCGCTGCGCAGGGCCATCGAGCGCAAGTTGTTCTCGATGCGCGACGGGCTTCCCCGCCACGAGTCCGTCGGGCTGATGGTCGACGACCATGTCGTGGCGGAGGGGGAGTGCGTGCAGGGCCGCCGGCCGTTCGACCCGGCGGACCCTGGGCCGGAGTACAACGGCCACCCGCTGATCGACCGTGACGTGTGGCGGCCCTACTCGAAGGCGAGCCCCGAGGCTGTCGACCTCCTCGTCCGGAACCCGCAGGCGGACGTCCGCTGCTACCAGCGCATCACCTTGCACATCAACGGCTCGCCGGTGACGGACCCGGTGCAGGGCCCCCTCATCCCAGGCAGTACCGAGGGCGTACAGGTCACGGCGTTCCTCTATCTGGCCGTGCAGGGCCACATGCTGTACGCGCAGTTCGTCTGCAACGCGCTGCCGTCGATCCAGAAGCGGTTCAGGATCGTGGACGTGCTCCCGTCCTACGGGGCCGGCAGGCTCGTGGTGGAGGCGTTGCGGCGGACCGGCGTCAGCGCGGTCATCGACGCGATCGCGGGCCCCTTCCGGCTTCTGGGGGCCGCGATGGAGCCCGGCCTGGGGCTCTGGGGGAGCGAGGGGGCCAGCCGCTGGCGGTTCTTCACCTTCGACTACGGCGCCAGGGTCTCCGTCCGGGAAATGGCGGCGGAGCCGAGCTTCTCCACGTTCCTTCAGAAACTCGACGTCAACAAGTACACGCGTCTGATGGAACGCCGCATCCTGGAGGCGCTCCTCGACCACCTCGAACTCGACTGCAACATCGACGTGTCCAAGTACCGGGCCCAGGCCGCCTCCATCGTCAGCAACTCGCTCATCATGAACGGCGGCACGGTGACCGGCCAGATCGCGTTCGCCCCCAACGGTTCCGTCAACCAGCACGCCGTTCATAGCTGACCTCAAGGAGCGAACAAGTGCCGGACAACATGTACATCGGCGGAAACGCGCGGATCACCGGCCAGGTCGGCATGGGCGACAAGGTGCGGCAGACGCAGAACTCCGCGCCCGCCTCACCTGAGCCGGACCTTTTCGACCGCATCGCCGCACTGATTCACGAACATGCCGGGGAACTTCCGGAGGCGTCCAGGGCCCTCCGCGACCTGGACGACGTCCGTGCGGAAGCCGATGCCGAGGACGGCGATCCGGAACGCCGCGACAACGCTTTGCGGCGCCTCGCCCGCCGGGTCGCCCCGGTCGCGGCGATCGCGGAGGCCGTCCGCCAGCTCGTGGACGCCCTGCGCCCGTCCTGACCCCCCCGCCCCCTCGCGAACGGCAGCCGTGATCAGCATCGTGCTCTTACGGCTTAGACAAACGGGGCCTTTTCTGAGTATCGTGCATCGTCGAGGCTGCGTTTGACCACCAGGTTCGAGAACCGTTTCGTCGAGTACCCAAAAGAGCGGACGAATTAACTCCCTCCCGCGATAGTCCCGCCATTCGGCGGGGCCGGCAGAGTATGCCGGGATCGGCTGTTCCCGGTCACCCCGCGGCCGTACCCGGGAGTGTTCGGCCACGGCTCGGGCCGCTGCGGACCGGGACCTCGGCTCTGCCGGCGAGGGAGGGTGCTGCATGTCCGACGACGATTTCCAGTACACCGCGAAAGATGCGGTCCGGCACGGCGGCGCCGTCCTCACGGTGGGCGTCGTGGCCATCGTCGTCGTCCTCGTCCTCGCCGCCATGTACATCTTCGGATGGGGATTCCTCGCCAAGACCTCGGCGCCGTGGCGCGGGGAGGCAGGGAAGCGGGGGCAGGTCGAGGGAAGCGGGGACTACCGCGTCGCCGCTTACGACCATTTCCATGACCTCTGCGCGCAGGTGCAGTCCGACGAGGCGTCCATAAGGAACCTGCGGCGCGAAATGACGACGGCCCCGAAGCCCTCCGACGAGCGTGCGCTGCAGATCAAGGCGTCGATCACGGCGCTGGAGAACAACCGCGCCGAGAACATCAACCAGTACAACGCCGACGCCGCGAAGAAGTACACCCAGGGGCAGTTCCGGAGTTCGGGGCTGCCGTCCCGGCTCAGCCTGAGCACGGAGGAGACCGCATGCACGTCGAGTTCACCATCACCCGCACGGACCTGAGGCGTGCGCTGCTCCTGCTGGCCGTCGCGGCCGTGGCCATGATCGCCCTTTCGGGCTGCAAGGACGACGCCGGCGACAAGGAGCAGGGCCGGACCCTGGGCGGCTACGAGCGGCTGGTGGCGCAGCAGCCGAGCCAGACGATGGGCTACTCCCCGTCCCGGAACACGGCCAACTTCTGGATCAAGACCTGGAGCAAGCCCGGCAAGCTGAGCTACGTCTACCTGCAGAACGGCAGCGGCGACCTGATCGGCTACTACGTGTTCAAGGGCCTGCCGGTGCCCTACTGCGTCAGCCTCACGCCCCCGGACCAGGTCAACGGCAGGGGCGACTACGGCGTCGTGCGCAAGGCGCCGGCCGTCGACGGCGTGTACTACGGAGAGGGCGACTGCAGCCGCTACTACGGCATTGACGCGACGACCAACTCCTACGTCGAGTACACGGCCGGCCTGGGCATCAACGTGCTGATCTACGACCAGCCGCTGCCCAACCACCCGAACGTGAAGCCGCTCGGCCACACCCGGATCGACAAGGACGGCAAGCCGGTCACGGAATAGGCACCCGGAGGCCGGTCACGATCCGAGGGCGTGCCCGAGGTTGCGGCCGGCCCACTGGCCGTCGGCGCGCCAGATGACGGACGTCTCGAACGCGTCCGCCAGGACGTCCGGCGTCCACGGCTCCGCCGGCGGCTCGGGCAGGACGAGGTAGCGGTGCTCCGCCGGCTCGCCCGCCACGTGCTGCACCTCCAGCATCCGCAGGACGGCCTCGCGCATCCGCCGGTAGGTGCTGCCGCCCTCGCCGAGCACCTCGTAGACGACCCTGCCTCCGGGGCCGTCGCAGATGACGTCCGCGATGGGGGAGTCGACCGTGGGGACGAGCCCGGCCCCGTACAGCTCGGAGATCAGGGCGTGCCGGACGCGTTCGTGGACGCTGCTCCGCCGCTCCTCCCGGACCGCCGACTCCAGCTCCTCGACGAACGCCTCGAAGTTCGCCCAGGCCCCGGCCGCGTCCCCGGCCGCGATTTCGGTCTCGGTTTCGGCCGCGGGTGCGGGTGCGTCGATCACGTGATCGCCTTCCTCTGGGGCGTCGGACGCCGGGCGCAGCGTCCGGGGGACGGGGGCGGCGTGGACGATCGCCACGGTCCGCGTGCAGCGGGTGATCGCCACGTAGAGCAGGCCGGGGCCGCCGGGTGACTCGGCCGCGATCTCGGCGGGCTCGACCAGCACGACGTGGTCGAACTCCAGGCCCTTGGCCTCAGCCGCGGTGAGCACGCTGGTGCGGCCGCCGGGCAGTTGCGCGCGGATCGCCGGCACGTCGGCGCGTCGCGCGTCCGGGACGATCACGGCGACCGAGCGGTCGCCGTCCGGCGAGACCAGCGCCAGCGCCCGGGCGACCGCCTCGTCCCGCAGCGCGGACGCCGCCACCGGGACGAAGGCGACCGCGTCCGGCCCGCCCGGCCGGATCGACCGGGGGAACGGGGTGCGCGGTGAGACGGACCGGCCGAGCACCTCGGCGAGGTCCATGACCTCGCGCGGGACGCGGTAGCCGACGGTCAGCTCCTCCAGGTGCCAGCCGTCACCGCCCGCGAGGGCCGAGCCGAGGTCCGTCCAGTCCTCGTAGCGGTGGTCGCCGGTCGACTGCGCGAGGTCGCCGAGGACGGTCATCGACCCGCTCGGGCAGCGCCGCGCCAGCGACCTGGCCTGCATCGGCGTGAGGTCCTGCGCCTCGTCCACCATGATGTGCCGGTAGCGCGGCGGCCCCTCGCCGGACAGCAGGACGCGCAGCTCCTCCAGGCAGACCATGTCCTCGGGCGACCAGGGCTCGTCCCCGGACCGGGTGGCGGGCCGCCGCGCGATCGCGCCCTGCTCCTCATCGGTGAGCACCCCGTCGGCCGCCCGCCGCAGGACGGCCGGGTCGCCGAGCAGGTTCCGCAGGACGCTCTCGGCCGTGACGTTCGGCCACATCGTGTTCACCAGCCCGACGACCCGCGGGTCCCGCGCGATGCGCTGCCGCAGGTCCTTGTCGGCCCGGCGCGGCATGACCTCCGCGTGCAGGCGCATCAGGTGGTCGACGAGGCGGGCCGCGAACCCGCGCTTGCGGACCGCGAGCGGCGCCGACTCGTCCCCCTCGGCGAACCCGCGAAGGACGTCCTCGGCCACGACCAGCCGGACCCCGTCGGCGGAGACGCCGAAGGCGCCGTCGCGCAGCTGCCCGATCACGCGGTCGACCGGGATCTGCTCGACGGCCAGCCGCAGGACCTCCGCCATCCGGGCGCCGGACTTGACCAGCCGGGCGGGCCGCGGGTCGGTGCCGCGCGGCGCGTCCCACAGCCGATTCAGCTCGACCGCCGTCACGTCGCGCGTGCCGAGCCGAGGAAGGACGCCGCGGACGTAGCGCAGGAAGCCGGGGTGCGGGCCGACCACCAGCACCTCGCCCGTCTTGAAGACCTTGTTGTAGAGCAGCCACGACATGCGGTGCAGGCCGACGGCGGTCTTGCCGGTGCCGGGCCCGCCCTGCACGACGAGGACGCCCTTGCGGTCGTCGGAGACCAGGAGGAGCTGCTCGCGCTGGATCGTCTCGACGATGTCGCGCATCCGCCCGTCGCGGGCCCGCTCCAAGTCCTCCAGGAGGAAGTCCTTCAGGCCCTGGAAGGGGGCCCTCCGTTCCTCCTTGAGAAGCGCGGGTTCCGTGGCGGCCGGTTCCGCGGCACGCGGCGGGGCCATCTTGATCTCGTCCCGGAAGTCCTTGACCCGATGCCGGTCGCAGCGGAGCCGGCGCCGGAGCGACATGCCGCGCGGATCGTCCGGCCGCCGCAGCATCCACTCGACGGCCTGGGGCGCCTGCCAGTTGACGACGAAGGTGTCGTACGACTCGTCGCGGACGTTGCGGCGCCCGATGTACCAGGTGCCGGCCTCCCCGTCCTCGTCCACGTCGACGCGCGCGATGACCAGCGCCTCGCCGTCGAGGTCGCCTTCGAACCGCACCTCGGGCGCCACGTCCGGGATGACCGCGGTGCGCGCGTGCGCGTTGGTCGCGTCCGAGGGCCGGAGGGTGTCGCGGTTGGTCCGGAACCTGCGCTCGTAGCACGCGTAGGCGTGGTCGACGGCGCGCTGCTCCTCCGCGAGGGCGGCCTTGTGATCGGTCAATCCATGGCTCCTGTCACGCGAGTCCGGATGTGTCCTTTTGCCAGGTGGGACGCCTGGTCCGCGCCGGCGGTTGCCGGGGTTTCCCGGGTCTTGTCAGCGGTTGCCGAGGGGGACGGTGACGCCGCCGGACCACATCGAGTCGTGCAGTTCGACGGCCTTGAGCCTGGTGCCGCGCGGGACGTCGTAGATGAGCTTGCCCTTGACCGAGTTCCCGGGGTTGATCTGCTGGAGGAACGACTTGGAGTCCTGGTCGGTCCACAGCGACGCTTCGGGGTCGGCCTCGAATTTGCGGCCCTTGGAATCGATGAGCGTCTGGTTGTGGAAAGTGAACGTCCGGGCCTTGTCGCCGATGTTCTTCACGTTCACGTAGATGAAGACGAACTGTCCCTGGGCGGTGTCGCCGACGTATTGGTCGCCGACCTTCTTCACGCCCTTCTTCACCTTGGTGACGGTGAAGGCGAACTTCCCGTCCCGGTACTGGCGGCCGACGCCGTTCGTGACCTTCCTGGTGGCCTTGCCGGACGTTCTCTCGCCTTCGCCCTTCGTCTCCGCCGCCGGCTTCGGGGCCGGATCCGGGGACGACGAGTCGGACGTACTGGCCACGACCGCCACGCAGGAACCCATCAAGAACAGGCCCGCGATGCCGCCGATGAAGGTGTAAAGGCAGCCCTTTCCGCGTTTCCGCTGCGGCGGGACGGCGAATCCGGGCATGGGGCCGTAAGGGCTGTGCCGGTTCGGGTTCACTTCGTTCTCCAGAAGGTTCAGGCGGCGATTTCGCCGCGGTCGTGCCAGGCGCGAAGGAACGCTTCGACGAGGCCCTCGGCGCGGGAATGGTGGTCGAAGGTCTCGGTGACGCGGCGCCGGGCGATGGAGGCCAGGGAGTCCGCGGTCTCGTTGAGCGGGTGGCCGGAGTGGCCCTTGACGTGCTCCAATCGCAGCCCGCGGCGTCCCGTGCCCCGTTCTGCGATCCGTTCTGCCAGCCGGACCAGGCTCGGGGGACCGGTGCGGCGGGGACGCAGGTCGTAGCCGTCCGGCATCAGGGCGGTGTCGCCGCGCTGCCAGGCGCGCAGATAGCGGAGCGCGGACAGGCTGTCGACCAGCAGCGTCAGGTCTGGTCCGTCCCCGACGCGGTCGAGCAGGAGGCCCACCGCCCGCAGCTCGCTGACCAGCACCCTGCGGGGCCCGGTCGGGTCCTGCGGGCCGAACGTCCAGCCGCGCATGCCCCACCGGCCGTCGCTGACGACGTAGCCGAGGCCGCAGGTGCCGCGCTTCCAGCTCGCGTCGGTCGCGGCCACCAGGTCGCCGCCGGGCAGGCCGGACACCTGCCCCTCCGCCGGGAACCGGACGCCGCGCGGACGGGGCGGCGTCTGCGGGCAGTCCGGGTGGTGCTGCCCAGTGCCGATGTAGTGCTCGGCCTCGGTGACCAGCATCTCCGCGATCTCGGTGTCGCCGTGCCGGACGGCGGCGAAGCACAGCCACAGCAGCCGGCGCGCGACTCCGCAGCACGCGCACATCGCGGCCCTCGTCGCGCATGCCCGTAACCGCTGGGTCCGCGCGGCGAGGCCATCGGACGGCATCGCGCGCTGGGCGCCGTCGAACTCTCGCAGCGACATCGTGAGGACGTACATGGTCATCGACCCGCTCTCATCAGGGGGAAGCTGAACGGCTGTACACAGCAAACCACGTCCAACGCTGTGAATGCAATCAACCTACGAATATCGCCATGGATTGATGCGGAGGCGCCCCCCAGTGCGCCGCGCCGTGAATCAGATCAACCGGCACCGCAGGCGATAGGGTGAGGGCGTCCGTGCACGTCGGCTGATGGGAGTGCCTGGTGTCGAACGACGCGACGGTGACCGCGGCGGACATAGCCCGCCTCGCGGCCGTCGGCCGCGCGGCCGTGAGCAACTGGCGCCGCCGCCACGACGACTTCCCGCAACCCGTCGGCGGGACGGCGGTCAGCCCGACCTTCTCCCTCGCCGAGATCGAGGACTGGCTGCGCGGCCAGGGGAAACTGGCCGACTCGCCCGTCGAGGAGCGCGTCTGGCAGACCCTCCGCTCGGCCGCCGCCGGCGACGTCGAACTCGCCGACGTCCTGACCTCCGCCGGCTCCTTCCTCCTCGACCGCCGCGACGAAGAACCGGACGAGGAGATCGCGCACGCCCTCTCCCAGCTCGTGGACGAACTGGGCGTCGCGGAGGCGTTCGAGTTCCTCCGCACCCGCTACCTGGAGCATCACAGCCGCCGCGTCTACCTCACGCCGGAGCCGGTCGTGCGGCTGATGCTCGAACTCGGCGGCCCGGCCCGGACCGTCCTCGACCCCGCCTGCGGGACGGGCGCGTACCTGAGCACGGCGCACGGCCTGTTCAAGGACGTCGAGCAGCTCCTCGGGCAGGAGATCGACGAGACGACCGCGCGCATGTCGGACATTGCGCTGGCGCTCCGCGATGCGCCCGCGGAGGTCTGCCCAGGCGACTCGCTACTGGCGGACGCCTTCCCTGGACGGGCGGTCGACCTGGTCGTCTGCAACCCGCCGTTCAACGATCGTGGTTGGGGCTACGAGGAACTGACCGGCGACCCACGCTGGGAGTACGGGCTCCCACCCCGCATGGAGTCGGAACTGGCGTGGCTGCAACACGGCTTGGCCCATGTCCGTCCTGGGGGGCACGTTGTCCTTCTCATGCCGCCAGCCGTGGCCAACCGTCGTTCCGGGCGGCGTGTCCGTGCCGAACTGCTTCGTCGTGGGGCGCTGCGTGCCGTCATAGGGCTGCCATCCGGTGCGGTGCCGAACATGGCCGTCGCGCTGGCCGTGTGGGTTCTGCGTCGTCCGTCCCCTGGGGACCAGCCCGCGGACGACGTGCTGATGGTCGACACCTCGTCCGACCCGGACAACTTCCAGAAGACCGCCCTGAACGCCTGGCGCCGCTATGCGAAGGGCAAGTCTGCGGAGACGGACTCAAGCGTCGTCGTCCGCATCATCGACCTCCTGGACGACGAGGTCGAACTCACCCCTGCCCGCTACCTTCCCCAACGGAGCGCGCCCACATCGGAAGGCTCGTTCGTCGCCGCTAGGGAGCTCCTAGAGAAGAAGTCGGCGGAACTCCCGCGAACGGTCGCCGACCTGTCCTCGCTCACGCTCGCCCAGACGCACGGTGAAATCTCCATGACGACGGTGGGGGAGCTGGCCAAGGCGGGTGTGGTTCAGGTCCTTCGCCCTCCGTCCAAGCTAGGCCTGGGCCAGGGGAACGATCCTGTCCTGACCCTGGAGGACGTCGCCCAGGGCAGGGCCGCCACAGGCACGGCAGCCCCGGACGACGACCACGTACGGATATCGGTTGGCGACGTCGTCGTCTCCCTGGCCGCGCGCTACCCGGTTGCCCGCGTCATGGCGGAGGACGGCCCCGTCCTCGGGCCTGGCCTGGCCCTGGTGCGGGTCGACCCGTCCCGCACCGATCCCGACTTCGTCGCAGGCTGGCTGCTCCTCGGCGCGCAGGGCGCCCGGCTCCGCAGCTCAACCTCGTCCGCCCGCTTCGACGTCCGCCGCGCCCGCCTGCCCCGCCTCACACTCGCCGAGCAGGCCGAACTCGGGCGGGCGTTCCGCAGACTCACCGACCTTGAGGCCGCACTCCGCGAAACCTACGAACTCGGCGCCGACGTCCTGCGCCTCGGCCTCGAAGGGCTCGGCGCGGGAACGCTCCGCCCGGCCGAGTGACGCCGGTACGCTGACGGCGCGGCCAAGGGAGGTGGGCGTTGCGGCGGGGCGATCTCCTCGGGGAACGGGAGCGGTACGAGCTCGATCAGGCGATCGGGCGCGGTGGCATGGGGGAGGTATGGCGCGCCTACGACCGGTTCCTCGACCGGCGCCTGGCCGTCAAGTTCACCCGGGTCTCGGACGACTCGCTCGTCGGACGGTTCGAGCAGGAGGCCCGCAGCACCGCCTGGTTCGAGCATCCCGGCGTCCCCACCGTGTACGACTTCGGAAGCCATGACGGCTGCTTCTACCTGGTGATGCAGTACGTCGAGGGCACGACGCTAGACCACGTCCTGGACGCAGAGGGAAAACTGTCCGTCTCCTGGGCCGCGCTGATAGCCGCCCAGATATGCGCGGTTCTGAACGTCGCGCATAGGCGCCCCTTGGTGCATCGGGACCTCAAGC
Organism: Actinomadura darangshiensis; assembly: GCF_004349235.1. GTDB lineage: Bacteria > Actinomycetota > Actinomycetes > Streptosporangiales > Streptosporangiaceae > Spirillospora > Spirillospora darangshiensis. The sequence goes on from NZ_SMKY01000159.1 coordinate 10,471, forward strand.
CCAGCAACCTGATGCTGTGCCCGGACGGCTCGGTCAAAGTCCTCGATTTCGGCGCCGCTGTGAGCCTCGGGCCAGGCGACGTACGGCGAACCACTACCGGCCTTGGCGCGCCCCACACGCCGGGCTACACGGCCATGGAGCAGGTGTACGGCAGCCCGGGCCCGCAGAGCGACTTGTACTCGCTCGGATGCGTCCTCTACGAGATGCTCACCGGCCGCCACGTCTTCCCTGGAGCGACGCCCTACGAGGTGCTGCGCCGCCACGAGGAGGAGGCCCCGACCCCACCGCGCGTTCTCCGGCCGGACGTACCTCCCGGTCTGGACGCACTCGCCCTACAACTCCTCGCCAAGCAACCCGCAGACCGCCCAGCCAACGCCGACGAGACGTACCACCGTCTCCTGCAATTCGTGTCGTCACTGGAACCGCTGCCAGGGATCGTCGACACGATCGACTCACAGCACCTCTACGCCTTCGCCGTCAGCAGGATCGAAATCTCAGGCAGCGCCCCGGCACCTCCTGTAGAGAAACCCGTAGAACTCCCCACCCTTGATGAGGTCGTCCAAGCGCGCGCGGAAGCCGGCGACCTTGCCGAGGCGGGACGCTACACACAAGCAGCAGAACTGCTCTCCGACCTGACCGAACCGGCCCGCCTAGCTCTGGGCGACGACGACCCCGAGTACCTGGGCCTGCGGCTAGACCTGGCCGACGTCCTGTTCCAGGGCGGTGACTATCGCCGGGCCGTTCCGGCCTACCGCATCGCCGCCGTGACCTTGTCCGAGTTCTACGGGCCGGACGACCCACACGTCCTGGACTGCCGCGAACAAGAGGCGGTCAGCCAAGCCCACCTCGGCGCAACCGGCACGGCCCTCACCCACCTGCAAGAACTCCTGGACGAACTCTCGGGCGCCAATCTCTGGGACCCACTGGTCCTGCGCCTCCGCGAACGCATGGCCCGCATCAAACTGGCCGCAGGCGAAACAGACCAGGCCCGCAGCGAACTGACCGAACTCCTGGCCCACATCAAGGGCCTCCGCGGCGATGACGATCCGCAGGCAATGACCCTCCGCACGCTCCTGCAAGACCTCAATGAGGCAGGAACGGGCTAGGTGACCCCGCATACGACACATACAGGTGGTCGCGCGCCCGCGTAGACGCCACGAACAGCAAACACCGCTCTTTCTGGACGTCCTGAGCATGCGCCTTGGGGTCCTCGCCCTCCGGCGTAATGGCCTTCGCCGCCGGCAGCGACTTCTCGTCGGCCCCGATGACCGCGATGCACCGGAACTCCAGCCCCTTCATCTTGTGCATCGACCCGACCTGGACGCCCGGCGACTTGCTGGGCACCTGGTAGGCGGTGATGCCCTCCTCCTTCAGCCGCTTGGCGGCCTTCCGCGCCACCCACACATACCGTGCCGCGACACCGATCGCGCCGGGCTCCACGCCAGCGTCCAGCCAGGTGCGCACCTGCTCGACGAGCCCGTCCAGTTCCGCGTCCATGTCCGGATATGCCTTCACCACCGGCCGCCGCCCATGGATCGGCGACCGATACCCGTCCAGCGTGTCCGCGGAATCATCGAGCCCCTGCGCCGGCGTGAGCCCCAGCAATGGCACCGACCAGGCCAGAATCTCCTGCGTAGTCCGGTAATTCAGCTTCAGCTTGGTGCTGCGCCCCCGCACACTGATACCGAGACTTGTCAGCGACACATGACTGTCGTAGATCCGCTGATGCGGGTCGCCGACAACGAACAGGTCATCGGCCCCTTCCGCCACGAGCCTGCGCAGCAGCCGCCATTGCGCGGTGTGAATGTCCTGCGCCTCATCGACGATCACATGGTCGTACTCGGGCCCGTCCACCCGCTCCGCCGCCTCGTTCGCGAGCTGATGGAATGTCGACTTCCCCTCAGCCGTCAGCCCGTCCACCACCTGCCCGATCGCCCGCCACACCACCGCCCGCTGCGTCTTCCCCAGCGGAACTCCGCGCCCGGCCCGCGTGCAGGCGAGATACTCCTCCTCGCTGTCCAGCCCCTGCGCCAGGATGATCTGCTCCCATTCCCGCTCCAGGAACGTCGGCGAGAACGGAGTCCCCTCTGCCGCCTCCTTCCACAGCGGCTCCAGCACGTCGGCCCCGGCGATGCCGGGCTTGTGATGCCGCCCGACGATCGAGTAGGAAAGCGAATCCACGTTCCTCACATGGACCCGCTCACGCACTTCCGGATCATCGACAAGCAACGCGAGCTGCTTCTCCAGGGCCTCGGAAAGATTCCGAGTGAACGTGGTCAGCAGAACCCGTCCACCCTTGCCCGCGAGAAACTTGGCCCGGTGCAGCGCCGTAACGGTCTTCCCCGTCCCGGCCCCACCCGTCACCTGAGCAGGCCCGCTGTAGGACGGCCGCAGCGCGACCCGCCGCTGCATCGGATGCAGGAAGATCCGCCACATGTCGAACGGATGCGCGAGGACGTCACGCAACTCCTCCGGACCATTGACGAAAACCACCTGGCCCGGGGTCCGCCGCATCGCCGTGACCAGGTCGTCGGGATCAACGGCAGCAAGCTTCTCTTCCGCGGGCAGGTATTTCGCGACCTCTTCCCATGCCTGCTGGACGTTCATTCCGTCCGCCAGCGCCAGCAGCGCGGTGAACTGCGGCTCCGGCAAGAACTTCTCCAAGGCCAGCAGGTGCGAATCCTCGGTCAGCAGCCGGACGAGCGGAATGACATCCTTGTCGATCCCGAGCCGCAGCAGATCATTTTCGAAGACATGCCCCAGCAACCGGAAGACCGTCCCCTCCGCGGCCTTCTCCAACGCCGGTGACATCTCGTCCAAGGCATCCTGGTCCCGGACCTCGAAGACACCGATCGCCTGGTTGACCGAGAACTTCTTGCTCTTCGCCCACCCGATCGCGTCGTCATGCCCCATCACGGCGAGCAGGCAATACGCATCACCCGTCTCCGGCGCCAGCACCACTCCACGCCAGAACTGGTCGATCCGAATCGTCCGGATCCGCGGATCCTTGGCGCTGCTGATCTTCTCCAGATGCAACCCGGCATGCGTATGCTCGGCGAACTTCGCGATCGCCGCCTCCACGCCTTTGCGCACCTTCGGCTCCAACTTGGCGTACTGCGGCATGAACGATCTCGCAATACCAAGCTGAGCCACCCCGCACCGCCCCTTCGCAGAACGCCAACGCCGGCCCATATTCTAGAAGTCGGCACCGCCCAAGATGATTGAACCCTGAACAACCCCCCGTCCGCCTCCGGACAACCACGGAACCTCGCCGTAAGCAACGTGCAAGTCGTCCTTCAGGCCGACCGCCGTCAGGTGTCCCAAAGGGCCCGGTAGCGGCCGGGGGTCGGGTGGGCGAGTGCTCCGGCGTTGCTGGCGCGGGCGATCAGTTCGTCGGCCAGGCGCTGGGCCTGTTCGCCGTTCTGCCGCATCTCGGATGTGACCTCGACCGTTCCGGCCGGCGGAGCCAGAGCGCCGAACCCGGATCGTGCGCACTATTGGACATAGTGCGCCAGCCCCTGCCGAGGGTCGTCGATCGCCGGCCCGTCCTGCGCCGCCTGCGCGAGATACTCCATGGAGTCGGCGCACAGGCGCCCGAGCAGTTCCTCCTTGGTGCGGCAACGGCGATACAGGCTGCTCATCCCCACCCCGGCCCGCTCGGCGATGGTCGACACCGGCGCGTCGAACCCCTGGACGAGGAAGACCTCGCGGGCCGCCTCGATCAACGCCCAGTTATTGCGGGCCGCGCGGGCCTGGGATCCCCGCTTACGCGGTGCGGTGGCGTCGGGTCCGACATCGTCCTTGCCATCGGCGCGACCAGCAACCAGGGCGGGGCCACCGCGCGTCAGCTGCTGGCCCGCGGCCGGACGGTCCACGCGCTGGTCCGCGACCCGGCTCCGTGGGCGGCGAGAGGCACATCCTGGCGCTCGGACTGCCTCGCCGATGCCGGCAACCAGGCCGACATCCCAACCCTGCGCCGGCAGCCCCACGACCTGCTGACCTTCGAGCAGTTCCTCACCCGATGACCCGCCCTGACACACCTTCCAAACGGCGTCCAGTTGATGGACGTGTCCTCGCCGGCGCCGGAAACAGCCACTCCACTCGGCGCGACCGACATCACCGCGCACCCGCCACCAGCGAGGACGGGCCCCGCGTACGTGCGTGCCCGTCCAGGGTGCGGATACCGGCGACATCCGAAGGTAATCGGCCCGTTCAAGCTGTGGACGGCGGGTTCAACGCGGAAGGATGGCGGTCATGACGTTGCCTGCGTTGCCCGAGGAGTCCTTCCAGCGTGTGCTCTGTGTCGTCGCACACCCTGACGACATGGAGTACGGCACGTCCGCGGCCGTCGCTCGCTGGACCGCGCGCGGCATCGAGGTCGGCTATCTCCTGCTCACCCGCGGCGAGGCCGGTATGCCGAACCCTCCCGAGGAGACCGCACGCCTGCGCGTCGCCGAACAGAAGGCCGCCTGCGGCGTCGTCGGCGTCGAGCACCTGACCGTTCTCGACCATCCGGACGGCGTGCTCGTCTACGGTCTCGACCTGCGCCGGGACATTTGCCGGGAGATCCGCCGGTTCAATCCCGACGTCGTACTCGGCACCGGCTACCAGGTCGAGACGCCCTACGGCTTCGACCAGGCCGACCACCGCGCCGCCGGGCTCGCGACCCTCGACGCGGTGCGCGACGCGGGCAACCGGTGGGTCTTTCCGGAACAGGTCGACGACGAGGGCCTCGAACCGCACTCCGCGCGCTGGTACATCGTCCCCGGGCTGGCTGACTCCGCGACCCACGGCGTCGAGGTCACCGGTGAACCACTGCGCCTCGGCATCGCCTCGCTCAAGGCACATGCCGCCTACCTGGCCGCACTCCCAGACCACCCCGACCCCAAGGACTTCATCCCGAAATTCACCGCGATGAGCGGCAAGGCCATGGGGGTCGAGCACGCCGTCCTGTTCCGCGCCCACGACCTCCAAGCACCGCCGGAATTCACCGAAGACACACAGGACTGACCCTCGTCACCACTGGCGATGCCCGTCCCCACGCGTTGGAACTCCGACACAGTCTCCGCGTTTCCTGTCGGCATCGGTGAGCTCCAGATCACGCAGATCGACGAGCCAGGGACCAGTGCGTTCGTCGAGGACCGTGGCCAGGCCGATGAGCTGGCACAGGGCCATGGCGCGCTCGGCCGCCGCGGCACCCGGGCCGGTCGAGGTCGTCGCCAACGTGGTGGACCGCGTTCAGCATCGCCGACAATGAGACCCGCGGGCGGCCTACGATTCTCCGGTCGAGCCTGTCATCCGGTGGCCCGGCGGGGGCGTCATCTGAGGACCCGGTGATGTGCGCGGGACGGGAGGGGCGGCGCGTATGGACGTCTTCGGCGTGCACGACCGGCTGATCCAGGACTATTCGGCCTTCACTTAGTCCCTGGTCGAGGTCCGGGACGAACGCATCGCCGACCACCTCCGGGACGAGGAGGACGACAAGGTCCGCTGGCCCGACCCCTGGCTGTCGCTCAACCCGAACTTCGAGGCGGGCGACACCGTCACCGAGCTCGTCCGCGACGGAACGCTGCACCCATACTGCGACCGCTTCTTCCGCGTCAAGAAGGACCCGGAGGACGGGGGGGAGCGCTCGCTCACCCTGCACCGCCACCAGCGCGAGGCGATCGACGCGGCGGGCGCGCCCGAAAGGGACAGCTACGTCCTCACCACCGGCACCGGGTCCGGCAAGAGCCTCACCTACATCGTCCCGATCGTCGACTCGGTGCTGCGCGACCCGGAACCGGGCCGCATCAAGGCGATCGTCGTCTATCCGATGAACGCGCTGGCCAACAGCCAGCTCCTCGAACTGGAGAAGTACCTCACCTACGGCATGGCGGCCGACGACCGACCGGTCACGTTCGCCCGCTACACCGGACAGGGCGGACGATGATTTGCTCCCCCCTCCCGCGAGCGGCGGTGAATCACAAGCTTCCGCTGTTGCTGCCTTATCAGAGTGGAGCTTGCCTGAATGCCAACCTGAGTAGCTTCGTTCTCGATTACGTCTGCCGGCAGAGTCAGCCGGAACGTCGATGACATATTTCGTGCTCGAGCAGTTGCCGGTTCTGGATCCCAAGAGTTACGTCCGGCGTGCGCCGTGGGACGGCGGGATCTGCCTCGACCAGTGGATCCAGAGTCGCGTGTTGGAGCTCTCCTTCACTTCCCTAGAAATGATGGCGTTTGCCAAGGATGTCGGAGACGATGGAATGCCATTTATTTGGGACGAGGAGCGACGGTTCGCGATGCGGGCCGAGTTGGATGCCGCCTACATCCACCTCTACGGTGTCGACCGTGATGATGTCGACTACATCATGGACAGCTTCGGAGCCTTCCAGCGCAACGACCCTGAACGGTTTACGCGGACGAAGGCGTTGATCCTGGACGTGTATGACGCTCTGGCGCGAGCTATGGAGACAGGGGAGCCGTACGGGTCGATTCTCGACCCGCCTCCGGGAGAAGGACCGCGCCACCCTGCCCAGTAAGTCTGGACAGCGCCAGAATGTCATCAGCCTTGAGGCAAAATGGACTGCCTCAAGGCTGATGATGGTGGGAGGGGTCAGTGAGGGTCGGTGCGGATGCTGTCGAGGAGGGTCCGCCATTCCTCCTTGGTGAACTCCAGGACTGGGCTGTTGCCATGGAACTGGGTGTCCCGGACACTGACCGTGCCGTCGGATGTCCGTCCCGCTTCGATGCAGTGCCCGTCCGGAGCGCTGTGGGTGGACTTGCGCCAGCCGGAGTAGTACGTGTTCATGCTCCCGATCCTGCCTGGCTGGTCACCCGGTTGGCTACCCGTTCAAGGAAGGCGATGCTGTCCTCGGAGGAGAGCGCGGCCTTGCGAAGCCGGTCGTACATGACGTTGTATCTCGCGAGTTCCCCGTGCTGGGTGAGGATGAGATCGGCCGTCACAGTGTCGACCACTGCGATCGGCGGGTCACCAGGCTCGGAGAAGGTGTAGAGGTAGAAGGACGACTGAGGAGGCAGGCCGCCAGGAATGCAGGCGTTGTGAAGGAGCACCCGAACATTGATCGACTGACGCTCCGTGACTGTGCTGATCATGTGACGGAGTTGAGTCGCCATCACTTCGGGGCGCACCGCCAACCTGTGAATCACGCACTCATCCAGGATGGTTTCGTAGGACGGGCCGTCCTGCCTGAGTAGTTCCTGCTGGCGACGTTCGCGAGCCTCGGTCATTCGCTCGGGCTGGTAGTCGCGGGACATCTGGCCCTCGTCGAGCTTGATCAGGGCCTCAATGAAGGGGCGGCACTGTAGAGCACCGGGCATCGCCGTCTGGTCATAGCTGCGGACGAGGGTGGCGTTGTACTCCAGGTCGGCAGCGATCTTCTGACGTGGGCCCACGGTCATGCCATAGCGGTCCCACCACCCCTTCTGTGCGGCCTCGCGGGCGAGCTGACAGATCCGGTCGTACTGGCTGCCTGTGATCTGGAGGGCGTCGAGGATGTCCATGATCTCGGTCAGGTCCGGACGACGCTGGGCGTTCTCCAGCCGGGAGATCTTCGCGCGGTTGTAGAACATGAGGCCGGCCAGACCATCAGCCGTAAGACCACGGCTCTCACGAAGCTTGCGGATCTCGACCGCCAGTTGACGGCGGCGGACGTAGGGGCTCGGCATGACCGTCCTCCCGATATCGCGTCGGACACGATTGGTATTGATCGCTAGCGCTCTGCGATCAATCACTGTGGGGCAATCGTAGGGTCACGCTCAGACAAAGTTTCGACACGTGCGCTGAAAACCCGCACCACTCGCGAAATCGACACGCGCAAACTCTGAACGTGCGGCATTGTCTCGTCCGACGTGTAGCAAAATGTCCCATTGGTAGTGCTGACATAAGCTGAAGTGTCGGATTCGTGGCTAGGTGATCTCGCATCCGCCGATGTAGGCGGGGCCGATGATTGCCGTCCGTCCGCTCGCGCCGACCTGAAACCCAAGAATTGCAATTAGCTCAGCCCGAAAAAAAGCTGGCCCGCTCCGGGCGATATGGTGCCCCATATGGACGAATCTACGCATTTGTCGCACAACTATCGTGAGGGAAGATCTCGGTGTCCGGGCTCTCCGTGGATCACGCGTCCACGCCCACAATGCACATCGACGCTTCCGTTGGCACGAGGACGTCCAGCCCAGCTCGTCAAGGCTGCGCTCGACTTGTCATCGGTCTCGAAGCGGTTCGCACTCAACACCCGGGCTGTCCGTCGGATCCTCCCTGGTCTATCACCAAGACTTGCTTCACTTGGCTCCCGCCCAGAAGCATGTCACTGCTGGTCGCGTGCGCGGAGTGTTCGCCGCACGGTCAGGACTGCTCGGCGGTCTTGGCCTGCTGCACGCTAAGCCATTCCTTGGTGAAAGCCGTGGCTTCGTCAATGAACTGCTCTAGGCTGACACCGTCAAACTCGGCTTCGGCGACTAGATTCATTAAGACGAAGACCTCTGCATGGAGTATGGTCTCCACGTCCTCTGGCCCGCCGTCCTGAAGTGGCGGCGCATTGAGTACGCGACGGATCATGTCCTCGGCCACGAGAGGATTGATCAGTTCGGATTCCTCCCTGGCCATGATTCGTAGATTGGCTATATAGCGGACAATGTCACCGACTGTGTATGTGGGTGAAAATTTACGGTGGACCGCTACACAGAAGGCTCCATAAAGCAACGACATGTAGCTTGCCGCTGTCTCGTCCGTCTGCATCTTGCTCCGCAGCGGGCCCCACGCTTCCGGTCCGATCAGGAGGAACGACCGCAAGGCATAGATATTTTCCTCGCGAATCTCTACGGCCGAGTACCGCATCAATCGATCAACTCGTCCGCATCCACTCGACTCTTGTGCAGGAATGCGTCCAGTTCGGGTTCACTGAGGTGGGCGTCGCCAATCAATGCCGCCAGCAGGACCAGTTGATGCTGAATCACTATGTCGGTGTCGATGTTAGAGATTGAGGCACCCTTGTCGAGCGCATGAAGAATCATGCGCTCGGCGATGTCAGGTTTGATGAGGTCTGGCGTTTCGTCTGTTCTTTCTCGAACCGAAGCGACGAAGTCGATGACTGCGGTGTCGTCCATGATCGTACCGTCAACAATGAAACGTCGTTCAACCGCTTCAAAGAATCCGGCAGCGAGCAATGCGGGGTAGCCGACGTTAGCCGCTGCTTGATCAATCTTGCTAAGAAGTTCGCGATGCCTCTCGCGCTGTCCTGTGAGCAGGGCTCGTAGGACAGCTACCTGCTCATCCGTTACCGGCATGGTCTCTTTCCCTCATTTCTCTCACTTTTCCGGCAGACCAGCGTCCTGCCTGGGTGACCATAATAGCTGCGCCGAGGAACCCGAATGCGGCGCTCCCCACCTTTGCTGTTGCCTGTGTTGCTTCCATGGAAGGCCCTGCATCGCGTGCTGTGCAAGGGATGCCCGTCGGTGGTTTGGAATCTAGCGCTTTAAAAGCTCCTTCGACTGCTTTGTCGATGGTATTCGTAATGCTTTCAGATTCCTGTGTTGCCTCTCGTAGCAATTCCTTCCGGCGAGTTGATTTCTCAGGGTCGTGCTCGCGAAGATCATTGTCGACAGGGTCGGTTTCGGGGCTTCCGTACTCGCCGCGTCCTCGCGTGCCGATGTCTGCCCTAGTCGAATCCTCGCGGGGTGGGAGACTGTCTCGTTCGTTGGGTTCGGGGTCGGTTCGGCCTAGTTCGCCAGGTCCGCGCGAGATGGTTCTGTCTACGAGGTTGAGCGCGCGGGTGTAGTAGGTTCCGTCGCCGGTGATGGTCTCCGGGTTGATGAATCGATTCGGGCCAGCCTCCGGGTTTGTCTTGTCGGTCTCCTCAGGGGCCTGCTCTGTGTCGGCTGGGTTGGTCCCGTCGGTGGGTTCGGTGGTGTTCGTCTCTCCGGCGTTCTTATCATGGTCGCCGTCCTGCGCGCCGTGAGGTTGACCCTCTTGGGTGTCGTTGTCGGCGGGGATGATTCGTTCGGTGCCTGAACCATTCGGCGGTTCAACCGGGGACTGTTCGGGGGTGCCGGGTGGTTCGGGGGTGCCTTCGGGGGTCT